>CAZXHW010000853.1:0-3600 GCA_964639915.1 uncultured Heliomicrobium sp. | reverse complement strand
GTACGACAATGGCAATAAGCTGGCGCAACTGGTGGAAAGAACGCCGTGGATTGGTTCGCTGGGCGTTTATTACCACGTTGGCGTTGACGGATTAAGTATCTGGCTGGTCTTGCTGACTACCTTCCTGATGCCGATTTCAGTATTGGCAAGCTGGCACGTCACCAAGCGCGTTCGCGAATACATGATTTTTATGTTGATCCTGGAAACGGGAATGATCGGCGTGTTCGTGTCGCTGGATATGTTCCTGTTTTACCTGTTCTTCGAAATTACGCTGATTCCGATGTACTTCCTGATCGGTGTTTGGGGCGGAGAACGGCGTATTTATGCGGCGATCAAGTTTTTCGTATACACGGTGGTCGGCAGTTTGTTGATGCTGGTCGCGATCATCGCCATTTACATTTACAACGGCGGAAATTCATTCGACATCGTCGAAATCACCAACAATATTCAAGCGGGCAGAACAGTCATTCCAGGCAATGTGCAAACCTGGTTGTGGCTGGCATTTGCGCTGGCGTTTTTTATCAAAGTCCCGCTGTTTCCGTTTCACACCTGGTTGCCCGACGCGCACGTTGAAGCGCCAACCGCCGGTTCAATCATTCTGGCCGGAGTTCTGCTGAAAATGGGAACGTACGGGTTGATGCGATTCAACCTGCCGTTTTTTCCGAGCGTATCGCAGAAAGCAGCTCCGTGGGTGATGGCGCTGGCGGTAACAGGCATCATTTACGGCGCGCTGGTCGCAATGGTGCAGCCGGATATGAAAAAGCTGGTGGCGTATTCGTCGGTTAGCCACTTGGGCTTTGTCGTGCTGGGAATTTTCGCTTTCACAGATCAGGGAATGCAGGGAGCGCTGTACCAGATGCTGGCGCACCGCATATCGACCGGCGCGCTATTCCTTGGCGTGGGAATCGTTTACGACCGCCGCCACACGCGTCAGATTGCGGACTTTGGCGGAATCGCCACACCGATGCCGCAATACACGACGCTGTTTTTGATCGTCGCGCTTTCCTCGCTTGGTTTGCCGCTGCTGAACGGATTCATCGGAGAATTTTTGATCCTGCTTGGCACTTTCGCTTCACCCGTTCCGCACGCGAAGCTGTTCGCGGTGCTGGCTGCGCTGGGCGTGATTCTGTCGGCGGTTTACCTGCTGTGGATGATCCAGCGCGTTTTCTTTGGTGAAATCACCAAGAAAGAAAATGCCGAACTGAAGGACATGGATGGCCGCGAAGTGCTGGCGATGGTTCCGCTGGTTATTCTGGCAATTGTGATGGGCGTCAGACCGATGGTTTTCCTGCGCGGCAGTGAAAAAACGGTTTCTCTGGTGAAAGAATATGTGATGGGCAAACCTGCCCCGGCCAAGGTCGCAGAAAACCATCAAGAGCGATAAAACAAATGCAACTGAACTTACTCAATCTGAACTATTGGGCAATTGCTCCGGAAGCCATCGCTTCGTTGACAGCGGTGTTGGTTATGTTGGTGGACGCTTTTTCCAAAAAAGGCGCTCGCAAAATCAACGCCGGAATCGCGCTCGTCGGTTTGCTGTTGGCACTGGTGGCCGTCGCCGGACTGAATTCGGTTGGCCAGGGCAGCTACTTTTCCGGAATGGTGGTGGTTGACCCCATTCGCGTGTTCTTTTCAGTAACGATCCTGATCGTTTCGATTGTCGTGACTTTGCTGGCCAGCCAGTTTTTGCGCGACGAAGCGTTGCCGCCCGGTGAATTTTTTGCGCTGATTCTGTTTGCGACTGCCGGAATGCTTTTGCTGGCTGCCGCTGGCGATCTGGTGACTGTCTTTTTGGGACTGGAAATCGCTTCGATCACGACGTACGTGATGGCGGGCTATCGCCGCTACGACGCCCGCGCCAGCGAATCGTCGCTGAAATACTTCCTGCTCGGTTCATTCGCCACGGCGTTTCTGTTGTACGGAATGGCGTTGGTTTATGGCGCGACGAAAACCACGACCATTGCCGGAATCAATCAGGCAATTTCGGATGGCAAAGTCGAATTTCCTGCGTTGTTGATGATTGGCGCAGCGCTGATGCTGGTGGGCTTCGGATTCAAGATTGCCAGCGCTCCGTTCCATCTGTGGACGCCTGATGTTTACGAAGGCGCTCCGACCATCGTCACTGGTTTTATGGGAACGGCTCCGAAAGCCGCTGTCTTCGCAGCGTTCCTGCACGTGTTTGCCGAAGGCTTCAATGCCGGAGGTCAGCTTGGGGCGCAGCTTCATCATGTTTGGGTAACGGCGGTAGCAATTATCGCCGCGCTGACGATGACGATTGGCAACGTGGTTGCGCTGTCCCAGAAAAACATCAAACGTATGTTGGCGTATTCGTCCATCGCGCACGCCGGATATGCGCTGGTCGGGTTCATCACCAGCGAAGCCGCACCCGTGGCGTTTTATATGCTGGTGTATTCGTTGATGAGCGTCGGCGCTTTTGCGGTAATTCAATTGCTGGCTCGCGCTGGCGATCAAAAGGTCGAGACCTCCGATTATGCAGGCATCGGATTTCAGACTCCGGCGCTTAGCTTTGCGCTGGCGATTTTCCTGTTCAGCTTGGCTGGCATTCCGCCGACCGCCGGTTTCATGAGCAAGTTTTTCATCTTTAAATCGGCTTGGGATGGCGCACCCGCGTTGCGCTGGCTGGTTGTCGTTGCCGTCATTAACAGCATCATTTCGGTGTATTACTACTTGTACCCGATTGTGGTGATGTTCTTCCGGCCGCTGGCACCGGGTTTCGTCAAACCTCGCGTTAGCACAATGACGGCTGTGGCGTTGATCCTGGCGCTGGTCGGAACACTGTACTTAGGAATTTTGCCGAATCGCGTCATGAGCTCGATGGGCCGTCCCGGCGGACCGAATACAGCGTTGGCGCAACCGGTAAACAAGTAAGCTGATTTTTCAAACTGAAATCAAAAGAGCGCGGCGAGGTTCAACCTTTCCGCGCTCTTGGTCTTTTGATGTGAGTGCTTGGCTACTTCTTTGACGCGGCGAGAACGGAATCTTTTCGCTTACAAGGCCTGTTCGCCACTTCCTCGTCGCGGAGCGACGGCTGAATTTAGCGCGGCGTTTCAACGCCGGGTGACTTGGCAGAGATAGCCGCGTCACGTAGTGACGCTTGAACAATCGTTGCCGAATTTGTTTATCAACGAACTCTGATTGGATTCGAGTAAATCCACGGACGCTGTTCCCCATCGAGCGTCAACCAGATTTCCGCCCGATACACGCCAGCTTCAGCCACAGCAAAGTCCAGCTTGTCAGTTTTGGTTTCCTGAACAATCTGACCGTTGCGGAAGAGTTTGATCGTTCCCGCCGCTGGCGCAGCCAACCGCAGCTTCAATCCTTTTTCCAATTTCACTTCATCGCCCATTACGCCGATGCGTTTGCCGTCACGTTCGGCGGTAAATGCAAAGCCGGTCGAATCGCACAGCCAATCGTGCGCGACAAACGCGTGTCCCTGGCGCAACGCCTGCCGAACGGAAACTTCGTTCAGCTCTTTCAGCAAAATGTGCGTTGCCACAAAGGTCAAACTGCGTTCGTAAGGATCGAAGTCCAGTTTGGAAATCACGTCGCCGGGTTTGCGGTCTTTCAGCAGTTCGGCAA
>CAZXHW010000852.1:0-3606 GCA_964639915.1 uncultured Heliomicrobium sp. | reverse complement strand
ATTGGCGTTTTCGGCCATTTTGGGACAAACCAACAAGAATTGAAGGACAAAGACTTACGAGATTTTTTGACCCAAAAGTTGGGTAATGCCGAAGGGGGGACTCGAACCCCCACGGGTCGCCCCATACGCCCCTCAAACGTACGTGTCTACCAATTCCACCACTTCGGCAAAGGGAAGCATAATTTTCAAACTACTTTTTTGCAGGAGCAGGAGTCGCTGATGCAACAGGCGATGCTGCTGGACTGGCGCTGGTTTCCGGCGAAGCGGCCGGACTTGCGCCTGGAGTCGGCGAAGATGCCGGAGTCGCTACAGGAGCTGGTGTTGCAGTTGCGCCTGCGCCTCCGCTGGCTACAGTACTGATGCCAAATCCTGGCATGGAAAAGAGAAGCGCAACGACCATAAAAATTCCTGCCAGAATTGCCGTCGCTTTTTCAAGTGGCTTTTGAGGTCCGCGTGGCCCGAAAGCCGATTGGCTACCTGCGCCACCGAAAGCCCCTGCCACATCTCCGCCTTTGCCCGATTGCAGCAAAATAGCCAGGACAAGCAGAATGCTGGTGATGATGAAAATGCTCTTGAAAATATAAGCCAGAATCAAAGTTGTTTACCTGCCAAAAAAGTAATGTCAGTTTTACTGGTTGTAATTGACGATCTTGGAAAAACTTTCAGCTTCCAAACTTGCGCCGCCTACCAATGCGCCGTCAATGTCTGCTTCAGCCATCAATTCGGAAATATTGTCCGGCTTGACGCTGCCACCGTACAGAATCCGCAAACTATCAGCGGAAGTTTTGTCGAACTTCCCGGAAATCCACTGACGAATGAATGCGTGAATTTGTTGGGCTTGTGTGGGTGTCGCAGTGCGGCCAGTGCCAATCGCCCATACCGGTTCGTAGGCGAGCACTATACGGATGAGGTCTGAGGCTGTCAACTCAGCCAAACTGTGCTCAAGTTGAGTCGCTACTACCGTTTCCGCGTTGCCTGCATCACGCTCTTCCAGCGTTTCTCCAATGCAAACTATGGGCGTTAATCCAAAGTTCAGCGCCGCGCGAATCTTGCGATTGACCACTGCATCCGTATCGCCATACATCGCGCGACGCTCGGAATGGCCAATGATCGTGTGCGAACAACCTGCATCTTTCAGCATATCGCCGCAGACTTCGCCCGTGTGCGCGCCGTGTTTTATTTCGGAGGAAATGTCCTGCGCTGACACGTGAATGTTTGATCCTTCCAGTTTGTCGGCGACAGATTTAATTGCCGTGAAAGGTGGCGCAATGACGACTTCGCAATGATTGGCGTTGGCAACCAGCGGCTTCAGCGCCAAAGCGGTGTTGACTGCTTCGCCAACCAACTTAAACATCTTCCAGTTTCCAGCAATGATCGGTTTTCTCATGTGTATGATTTTTTAGACAGGATTTACCGGATTTTTCAGGAAGGAATTCTCTTCTTGGTTTGCCAATCCTGAGTAATCCTGAAAATCCTGTCTGATTCCTCTATTATTTGATTTTATTTCTCGTTCAAGGCGGCAACGCCGGGCAACACATCGCCTGCCAGCAATTCCAGCGTGGCTCCGCCGCCGGTTGAAATATGCGTGATCTTGTCGGCTAAGCCGGATTCCTGAATGGCCGCAACACTATCGCCGCCGCCGATGATCGAAGTGGCATTGTTCGTTTCCGATGCCTCAGCCACGGCTTTGGCAACGGCGCGCGTGCCTTGGTCGAAGGGAGTTTTTTCAAACATTCCCATCGGACCGTTCCAGATGATCGTTTGAGCTGCGCCAATGATTTCTGAATACGCCGCCTGTGTGGCTGTGCCAATGTCCAAGCCCATCAAGTCAGCGGGCGTCGCGTCAACCCCAACGTTTTTGGCGTTTGCGCCATCGTCAGGATTCGCCGCCACGACGTGATCGGTTGGCAGCAAAAGTTTGACGTTTTTGGCTTTGGCCGTTGCTTCAAGCTGAGTTGCCAGATCGGTTTTGTCGGCTTCTACCAGCGACTTTCCGGTTTCCAGCCCCTGCGCTTTCAGGAAGGTATAGGCCATTGCTCCGCCAATCAGAATCGAATCGGCTGATTTCAACAGATTATCAATCACCTGGATTTTGTCGCTAACTTTGGCCCCGCCAAGGATGACGACAAACGGGCGACGCGGATTGCTCAAGGTTTCAACCAGATAGCGCAATTCCTTTTCCATCAAAAAGCCTGCGGCAGCTTGCTTGACGAATTTCGTCATGCCTTCAGTCGAAGCGTGCGCGCGGTGCGCCGTGCCGAAAGCGTCGTTGACGTAAACATCACATAGAGAAGCCAACTGTTCGGCAAACTTTGGATCGTTGGCTTCTTCTTCGGCATAAAAACGCAGGTTTTCCAGGACGGCAATCTGGCCGTCTTTCAAAGCGTTAACCACTTTCGCTGCTTCTTCGCCGATGCAATCGCTCGCAAATGCGACTTCGACGCCCAGCAACTTGGCCAAATGGTCGGCGACAGGTTTGAGCGAGTATTTCGGATTGCGCTGTCCTTTGGGGCGTCCCAAGTGCGAAGCCAAGATGACCTTTGCGCCTTTGTCCACGGCGAATTGAATGGTCGGAATGGCCGACGTGATGCGCGTATCGTCGGTGACTTTGCCGCCATCGAGCGGCACGTTGAAATCCACGCGGATGAACACCCGCTTCCCAGCAAGTTCAAGATCACGAATTGAAAGCTTAGACATAATCCCTTCTCTGATTTTTTAGATTTGATTGTGAGTGGCGTTGAAAGTAGGCGCGGAAAGTAGCACATCAATTCGCGATGAGCAAAAGCCTAGACCTATTCATTTTTATAATGTGTAAGACAAACTGTTGGCTTGCCTCAATGCGGTGTCGCCGTTCGCTCAAATGTTTCGGATTTGGCTGCGTTTAGAAGGGATGCAAGCTGTGGCTTCGCCTTTGCCGTCAATTTTATAAAGCTGGGCGCGCGTCATTGACAGCTTGAAAGTCCCTTTCTACACTCCGGTTCGAGTGAAGCGCATCGTTCCTCATAAAGTTTCTCCAGAAGACTGACGACTGTGCTGACTCATTCAAGCTCATAAACTTCATCCCGCGACCAGACGCGTTGTCAGGGAAGTATTCTGAACGCTTGATTGTAACGCAACTTCTGCACTTCAAACAATGAAGCGCGAGGAGCGGTCTATTCAGCGCGGGATTGTCATTATCACGTCGCAAGGAGACACATTTTGAAACTACACACACGAAAGATAGTTTGCACGTTCGGACTGTTGTTGAGCGCAGCAGTAGGTTTACTTGTTTGGGGAGTTGATGCGGCGCGTGCTTCTTCGGATGCTGGCAATGCAAAGCCGCTTGCTGCTGCTCCTGTGGAAGCGAAGGCGAGGAATGCGTCTGCCCTCGCCACAATTACCGTTAAAAGTGCAGCCGACAGCAATGTTTCGGAAGTGCAGCAAGTCACCGTCACTGGCGGAGCAGGCACTTTCACGCTGACTTTCAATGGTCAAACCACTGGGGCGCTGCCGTTCGATGCACCCGCTTTCTTTGTGCAGCTTTTGCTTAACAATCTCTCAACCATTGGCGGTGTAGATGCTGCGGTGGGCGTTTTCAAATCGGGCAATGTCTATACGGTGGTTTTC
>CAZXHW010000851.1:0-3610 GCA_964639915.1 uncultured Heliomicrobium sp. | reverse complement strand
AAGAAAGCGCAACAGGCCCTGGACGAAGCACCTGCCAACGAAAAAGCAGCGAAAGAATTTCAAGTCCGCCAGTTTCAACGGGAAGGCGAGTGGACGGATTACGATATGGCTTCGTCGGCATTCGGACAGGGACAGAACGCTTCGACGCCAATTCAATTGCTACGTTATGTAAGTGGCTTGGCTGTAGGCGGGCAAATGTACACGCCGCATTTGATGCTACGCGCTGCAGCAGGTGTTGATCGCTTTGGAAATCAACAGCCGGAGATGACTTACGAAGACCCGAACAAGTTTTCCGTGCCGATGAGCAAGGAAATTCACGACATTGTGCTCAAAGGGATGAATGGAGCAGTCGAATACGGCACGGCAGGCCCTGCAAAAGTCGAAGGTTTCGATGTGTGCGCCAAAACCGGAACAGCTCAAGTGGCTTCGACCGAACGAGTCGGCTCGAAGAATAAGGACCATGCCTGGCTCATTAGCTTTGCACCGCGCGATAAGCCTGAACTGGCAATGGTTGTTTTGACGGAAAACGTAGGCTTTGGTGGCACGCACTCTGCGCCGCGCGCCAAGCCGATTTACGAAGATTACTACCGCCGCACTCGCAATTTACCTTCTGAGCCTTTGGCGCAAGCATCGCCAACTCCTCAGGCAGGAAAAGCGGGAGCGGCAGCGAAAGGTGTGAGTGGTCAGAAAACGGAAGCCGGGAAGCGGTAATTTGAGCGCCAAGTGCTTGTGACTACCGACTACCGACTACCGACTACCGACCGACTACTTGATGTTCGGCATCAACCGCAGATACCTGACTGATTTTGACTGGCCGTTACTGGGCTTGGCGATGCTGATTGCGGCGTTTGGCGTGCTGGAAATTTCCAGCGCCCAACCGTTGAACCCCGGCATCTGGAAACGTCAGCTTATTGGCGTAATCATCGGTTTGGTTATGCTGTTTGTGGTGACGATGTTCGATTACCGCAGAATCGTCAACGTCGCCCCATACCTTTATGGAGTTGGTGTCCTTCTGCTTGCATTGGTGCTTACGCCACTTGGCAAAACGGTCAATGGCAATCGAAGCTGGCTAGACATAGGCGGATTCGCTTTTCAGCCGTCCGAGCTGGCCAAGATGTTTACGATCCTCTGTTTGGCGTATTACCTGGCAAGCGTTAGAAAGCGTCCGCTTGATTTGCGGACGGTAATTACTGCGGGTTTGATCTGGGCTTTGCCCGCCGGACTTGTTTACGCACAAAACGACACCGGCAGCACGCTCAGTTTTCTCTCTTTTCTGGCGGCCATGCTCTTTCTGGCGGGAGTGCGCTGGACCTGGGTTGCGGCCGCAGCCGTTGGGCTTGTGCTGGTGATCGCGGTTTCGGTTCCGTACTTGAAAACCTGTAAAGGCTACAAGTGCGAACGCGTCAGGGCAGTTTACTGGCCTGATCTGGCTGACAAAGGCTATCGCTATCAAAACGAACAGGCGGAAATCGCTGTTGGTTCGGGCGGCATTTTCGGAAAAGGGATCAAACAAAGCACTCAAGGGGCGCTCGGTTTCGTGCCGGAAGTCCAAAACGATTTTATTTTTGCTGTCGCTGGCGAGGAAACGGGATTTTTCGGTTGCCTGCTGGTGTTGACCTTTTATCTGCTGATCATCATTCGCATGATTCAAATTGCGCGGGTATCGCGCGAACGAGTCGGGTTGTTGTTGGTCGGCGGTCTGGCAGCTCTGTTGCTGTATCACATTGCGGTCAACGTCGGTATGGTCGTCCGCCTTTTGCCAATTATGGGCATTCCGCTTCCGTTGATGAGCGCTGGCGGCACATCGGTCATTGCCACGTTGTTTGGCCTTGGACTGGTGATCGGCGTGCGGTTACGCAGGTTTGTGAATTGATTGGTGGTTGGTATTGGGGGAAGGTGATTGGTAGCCATTGGCTTACTAATGATCTTCAGCTCTCAACAGATAAATTTCCAACCCGCCACCAAAATCCAACCACCGACCACCGCGCGCAAAGGTTTTCCAATGACGACAATTCAACGCCGCTTTGCGGAGCGCACTTCGGTAGTTTGGAGTAGCGCCCGGCGGCAGCAGCAGTTCGGCTGGCAAGTTTCTACACTTCGGCCCTGAAAGCCAGGTGTAGGTAAAGGTGTATCCGCTTGCCGATCAAACAGGCTGTGACGATTTACCAGACGATTCCTGCGCGCAAAACAGCGGCCTTACCAACGTCGCTGAAAGCAGGAAGCTCTTCTTCCTAAGCGGTATGGCAAGGTGCAGGGAACTTTTGAAAGCCGAGAAAATCTGTCAAAGCTTTTCAAAGCTCCATCGCACTGATCCGAACAGGCTTAGCTGGACAGGAGATTTTTGAATGTCAAAAGAGATGATTATCAGCGTCAACGGACGCGAAAAGAAAATTGCGATTATCGAAGACGATGTCGTGACAGAGTTTTATGTTGAACGTGGCGATGAAAACCAGGGCATCGTCGGCAATATTTACAAAGGCAAGGTGATGAAGGTGCTGCCTGGCATGCAATCCGCCTTTGTGGACATCGGGCTGGAGCGAGATTCGTTCCTATATGTTTCGGACTTCTTCGACGAAGACCTGGAAGAGGACGAAGTCGAAAAAATGGAAGCTCCGCGTCCAAGTCCGATTCAGAAGCCCGAACGGCAACAACGTCCGCCGATCATTCGGCCTTCTTCCAAAATTGTCGAACCGGAAGCCGACGCCGAGCAGGAAGAAGAGCTTGATTTGCGTGTAGCCGCTTTGCATCACATTGAGGAGATTTCCGCAGAGCCGGTGATCGAGCCTGCGCCGGACGATGAAATTCTGGACGATAGTGATGTTGTCGCCGAAGTTTCCGAAAAAGGTGAAGGTCGCAATTCCCGCCAGCGACGCCAGAAGCGGTTGCGTTATTCGGAATCCGAAACACCGGAAGAAGAAGTTGTAGCCGTCAAACAGCCTGAAGAGCCTTCAGCAAAGGCGGAAACTGATAGCGAAGACGAATCGAATGGCCGCCGCCGTCGTGGACGTGGGCGCGGTCGCGGGCGTGGCCGAGAGGAAGAAGTTCAAGAGGTCGCCGGAACAGAAGAGGCAGAACCGAAGATCAAGCTCGAACTTAAGGCAGCTCAAGGTCAAGTGCTGGTTCATCACGAACCGTTTGAACGCGTCATTGATGACGAAGACGAAACCGCAGGCGATATGTTGAGAGACGCAATGATGCAGGAGCGCATTGCAGGCTGGATTCACGAAGAAGAGCGCCGGACTTCGATCATTGACGTAGAACCGACACCGGAAATTCACGTTGGAGGATTGCAGAAAACATTGGCGCAAGCCTCCGGCTTTGAGCGCATTAGCGATGTGGAAGATCAAGGCGAAATGCCTGTTGAAAGTGCAGCGGCAAGTTCGAGCAATGAAAGTTCGGTTGCTGAGCCAATTGACGGCTCTGGAGATGTTTCCGCTCCTGACGTTTCTGCTGATACATCAACTGATGCCGCGTTGCCAGAGACTTCAGAAGCCGTTGTTGATGCCAATCCCGGCGTTGCGGCAGAACCGGTAATCAGTTGGGAAGTAGAACCTGTTGCCTGGCCGGAAAGTGCGTCTGCCGCTGACCGCGAAGAGTCAGCAGCGGCTTC
>CAZXHW010000850.1:0-3620 GCA_964639915.1 uncultured Heliomicrobium sp. | reverse complement strand
GGTTTGATGGTGAAATTGGCGGAAGACGGCCGCCAGATGAACGGGATGCACGCCGGCTTCGGCGGCCAGATCGCTGGTCGTGATGTTCTGTTGAAAGTCAGCGTGCAAGAGCTCGACAACGCGGTTTAGCCAAACCGGCGGCCGCTTTTCGTTGGGCAATTGTTGCCGCGTAGCAATGGCCAGCATTTCCAGCATCACGCCTTCGATCACCAGCGGAGAAGCCAGTTGCGCTTCCTTGTGCTCCCGATAAAGCCGCATGGTTAGCCAGACCAGTTCTCCGCCATTCGCGTCGTACAGGGATTCCGGCACGGTGGCAAATTCGCGCAGCCGGTCCAGCCAGGAGTTTTGGACTTCGACGGTGAAAAACTTGCCGCCTTTCTGGCCGATCTCGTCATGGTGAGAAATTCCCGGCGGATGCCAGGTGATGGTCATCGGGTCGTAGTGAATGGTTCGAGTTCTGTAAAACTCCCTGTACCCACCATCCAGCAACAGGCTGAAAAATCCCAATTCGTGCGAATGCGCGGGCAAAAGTTTGCCTTCGTTGTGAACCAGGTCAGAAAGAATCAGCCCTGAAACCTGTTGTTTGACAGCCGAATGGCCATAAAACTGCCCCGGGTTCAGATGCGAGTTGCGGTCGGTGTTGGATTTCTGTTCGGCCATAGCGATGCTGCATACGTTCGGCTTCACTTTCCTGTTCAACCTACCTTTGATTCGTTCAATACAAACCATCGGGCTGAAGGTTAAGGTGATCGCCGTTTGAAGCGTGATTCTCCTGCTAGCTGATTTCACTAAATCAGCTACAAAACAGTTAGACGGGGTTGGCAGAATTTTCTTCCCTGCCCCGAAAGATTTTTCAAGGTTGATGCGTTTTGATTTAGATTGAGGAACTTACCGATGAAAAGAAGAGAGTTTGTCGTTTCCAGTTCATTTGGCCTGATGGCTTTAGCAACTGCTGCCGTCGGACAAGACAAGAAACAATACGTTTGTCCGCCCTGTGGTTGCAGCCACGATGGCGAAGTTCATACCGAAGCCGGAACCTGTCCGGTTTGTAACATGGCGCTGGTCGAAAAGACTCCGGCGATGAGCGAAGTGACAGCCATTCCAAGCTTTTTGAAGCTGACCGGCAATGTTTGGACCGGCGGTCAGCCGACGATGGAACAACTGGCAAAGCTGAAAGAAGGCGGCGTTAAAGTCATCATCAATTTGCGTCCTCACAGCGAACATAATGGCGAGCGCGAAGCAGCAAAAGTGAAAGAATTGGGCCTCGGCTATTTCAACATTCCGATTGTGTTCAACGAACCTCAGCCCGAAGACGCAGACGATTTCCTGAAACTCACCGACGAACAACTGAAAAACGGCCCGGTCTTTATTCACTGCGCCGCGGCCATTCGCGTCGGTGCGTTCTGGATGATCCGCCGCGTCTTGCGCGATGGGTGGGAATTCGACAAAGCGCTGGAAGAAGCCAACAAGATTGGCCTTCGCAATCAAGCGCCGTTGATCGAATTCGCCAAAGGGTACATCGCGAAGAACAAGAAAAAATAGACAGAGAACCAATTCAACGCAAAGACGCAAAGTCGTTCTGTCAATAAACAACTTGTTGTGACTCAAATTGCGCTATTGCTAAGCCTTCTTTGCGCCATTGCGCCTTGGCGTTAGAAGCGACTCTGTGGAGGAAGCTATGAAGTTTCTGCTTTCGCTAGTTGTCAGTATTTTGCTAGCTGGGTCAGCGTTTGCCCAAAACTGGCCTTCGTTTCGTGGCTCGCAAGCTTCGGGCGTCGCCGATGGCATGAATCCACCGACGACCTGGGACGCGGAAAAGTCCGCCAACATCGCCTGGAAAACGCCGATTCCAGGCTTGGCGCATTCCAGCCCAATCGTTTGGGGAAATCGGATTTACGTCACGACGGCGGTCGGCGGCGACCCAAACGTCCCGTTTGAACATGGGCTGACGGACACCGCCGCTTCGGCCAAAGATTCCAGTAAACACAGTTGGCAAGTGTATTGTCTGGACAAAGACACCGGGCGAATCGTGTGGGAAAAGACTGTTCGCGAAGGCGTGCCGAAAGTCAGCCGCCACATGAAAGCCAGCCACGCCAATTCGACCCCGGCAACGGATGGCAAATTTCTGGTCGCGTTCTTCGGCTCCGAAGGGTTGTTCTGTTTCGACCTGAACGGGAAGTTGCTGTGGCAAAAAGACCTGGGAGTGTTGGATGGCGGATGGACTCCAGCCAAGGGTCTGCAATGGGGTTTTGGCAGTTCGCCGGTGATTTATAAAAACCTGGTGATCGTGCAATGCGACACGCAAAGCCAATCGTTTCTGGCTGCCTTCAACCTGAAAGACGGCAAGCAGATTTGGAACGTGGCGCGCGAAGAAGACTCTTCGTGGAGCACACCGACGATTTCTGAAACCGGAAACCGCGCGGAATTGGTCACCAGCGGAACAAAGTTCTATCGCGGTTACGACCCGCTGACAGGTAAAGAACTATGGCGATTACCCACTGGCGTGGACGTGAAAATCCCTACGCCAGTGGTTGCGAATGGAATGTTTTATCTGGGCGGCGGAAGCGCGCACGACAAGCTGAGCTTTTATGCCGTTCGCGCCGGAGCCAAAGGCGAAGTCAGTTCCAAAGATGGCCTGGCGTGGGAAAGCACTGCGATCAAACCTCATGTGGTGACACCGATTGTTTATGGAGATTATCTGTACACCGTTACCGATTCCGGCATTCTGACGCAGTTCAATGCCAAAACCGGTGAAGCCGGATTTCGGGGAAGGCTGGGACGCGGCAACGCATTCAATGCTTCTCCCGTCGCCGCCGACGGGAGAATTTATTTTGCCAGCGAAGACGGCGACGTGTTTGTCATCAAAGCCGGAGACAAGTTCGAATTGCTCGCGAGAAATCCGATTGGCGAAGTAATGCTGGCGACGCCTGCAATCACCAATCGAATGCTAATCGTTCGCGGGCAACATCACATTTTCGGAATCAAGGAAAAGTAACCGGCGAAGCAACCACTGGGATCAGGATTTTGCTGGCACCAGCGGCTTCGCGGACGGCGTACACTTGCGCTGAATGCTTGCCGCTTTGCACATTAAACTGCTGAAGGTCGAAGCTGAAGCCGTGATTGGGCCGAGTCGTCACTCCTGCCGTCACCAAATCTTCACGGTGCCGGTCAGCCAGTTGACTGGCCACAAAATTCCCGTCAATGAAAAGCTGAACTTCCAGCGATTGTTCCGGCAACCAAGGATCATTTACCCAACCAGCGATGCGCGTTTGATCGGCAACATCAATTGCTCCGCGAAGCTGCGGACTGAACGTTGAAAAGGCCGCCAGCGACGCCACCACACAAACCAGAATCACTTCGACAAAGGATTTGGCGATCACCGCGCGCAGCAGTTTTGCTGCCGTCACACTCTCCTCTTGCGTTTCCATCCCTTAGCCTTGAGCCTGAATCATCTTGTGCGCCATCGCGGCCAATGCCGCGACTCGCTTGTAGAAATCGGCGAAACGCGTGTCCTGCGTTTGGCCAACGTGATAGCGGTAATAAATCTGTTGAATCACCACAGCCAGCTTGAACACGGCAAAGATATGGTAATACGCGATATTCGACACATCGCAACCTGA
>CAZXHW010000849.1:0-3622 GCA_964639915.1 uncultured Heliomicrobium sp. | reverse complement strand
AGACGAAGCGGCAATCCAATCAACCGACAACCGATCCGCACAGCAAACGCGCCAACAGGTCAAGCCGAAACAGAATCAAGCGCAAACCCAACCAGCGGCAAAGGTGAATGAAATCGCCGACTGGATGGAGCAGCGTGCCGCGAAGCTCATCCAGCAACAAGCGGTCAGCAAAAACGGTGCTGGATATATCGTCGCCGACGGTAGAGGGCAGTTTACCGTCACGAATAAAACTTGCACCTGCCCGCGTTTTCAGGCCGCCAAGAAGTGCGAGCACGTTTTAGCCGTCGAAAAGTTGGCTGCCTGATTAAGCGGCAATGAGTCTTTTCTCTTACAACCCAACCATCGAAGAGCAAATTCGCAACTTCGTGCGAACGGAAGAGCCGGTCACCGCACAGCAAATCGCAAGGCGCGTTCGCGAATTGCGCCTTGCGGATCTGGATCGGCTGCTCTGGGGAATGGTCAGGGACGGATTACTGCGTAGAGATTGGCAAGGCGATCTCTACGCAGATGTGAAGTTTCAGCTTTGAAGTAATCGAAATTGATTTTGCCACGCGACGCTCTGTCGTCAGCAGGCCTCACGCCGGGCGCTTTCAGTACCGCGCCCGGCGCTCTCCTACTCACAGGACACAAGCGCGACCCGTTGCCCCTTCGGTCGCGTAACCCAACAACAACCAGCCTCCCCCGTAGGCTGAATGTGCCATCCGCTGGCGCACAGAGCTCGTTTGTCCAGCGGTATATGCACGGTGGCTAACAGAGAACATGCAGAGCAATTCGCCCTTGCTGTTAAACGAACCACCGCTTCAGGTTCTTCCAACACTTGCCGTGCTGGTCGGACTGAAGCAGGCAATCGTGCTTCAGCAACTTCAATACTGGCTCAACAACAAAGACAAACGGCACAAACCTTTCATTCGAAATGACCGCCGATGGGTGCATAACACGTACGAAGAATGGCAGGCAGAGAACTTTCCTTTCTGGTCGGTTTCGACGGTCAGGCGCGCATTTGCAGATGCGGAGAGCAGTGGCCTTGTGATGTCTGAGCAGTTTGACTTGCCAGCCGGTGACCCACGCAAGTACTACACAATCAACTATGAAAAACTTGAAAGCTTAGTGAACCCTTCTGTTCAAAATGAGCAGAACCCTTCTGCTCAATCTGAGCACAAGCCTTCTGCTCAATCTGAGCAGACCCCCTCTGTTCAAGATGAACAGCCCCCTCTGCCCAACCTGAACAGACCTTCTGTTCAAGATGAACAGACCTCTAGCTCAGATTGGACAGAACATAAGGAAGCAGAGACTTCTTCAGAGACTTCTTCAGAGACTTCTTCGGAGAGAGAAGAGGAAAGCGCTCTCTCCGGTTGCTTGCCAGTTTTGATCGAAACCTACAAGAACATTGCCAAGGATCGTGTAAGTCAGGATCAGCTTTCTTGGCAGTGTCAGCAGATCGAAGCCGACGGTGCGACCGCCGAAGAGCTTCGCGAATGGCTTAAATCGCGACGGTCGCTCTCTTCGATCCGGTTTATCGCCCAAGACTTTCGCACCTGGAAAGAATCTCAGCGCTTTGAGCGCGAACGCCGACGGGCGGAAAGTCAGGTCGGCGGGTATCACGAGCAATTGAACTCGTCGGTTGTAGACTCTTATCGAGAGGCCATCGAAGAGCGCGAGCGGCAAGAAGAGCAGGAAGGTCAGTGGCTTAGCGAGCTGTCAGCCGAAGAGCGTGGGCGAATGTTCGAATTTGCCGAAAAGGAGCTTTATCGAAAGCTGAGCTTCTCTCAGCGAAGCAATCCCGATTGGAGGCAGGTTCACGACGGGGCGATTCGACGGAGAGTGCTCAACGAGTTCTTCTACGGCGATGGCAACGGCGAAGGCAGCTATTGGCGAGACGTTGACGAAATTCTTCCGGTCAAGTCTGCGCCCGTCGAGCGATCCGGCAACTGGGGCCGCATTCTCGAAGCTTTGGATGAGCTTCTACCGGAAGCTCCGATTTGCACTTGGTTTGAGCCCCTCCGCGAATCCCGCGTTGAGGATGATGTGATTTACCTTACAGCCCCCGCTCGCGTCTATCGGCGCATTATCGAGGGAAATTACGGCAAGGAATTCTATATCGCTGTGGAGCGTGCTGGGTTTGCTGGTGCCGTAATCGTCGAAGGCACAGCCGAAGAAATGGAGGAAGCAGCGTGAAAACGAAGAAACCAAAACGCAAAACAAAGCTGCAGGAGCTACGTGAACGCAGTCCTTGGAAATCGTCGGCTGAAAAGAAAGGCCGCGGCCGCAAGCAAAAAAGCGTGGCAGGAAATCTGGTGAGTTCGCCAATCAGCGCGAAGCTGAACAAGCAACGCGCTGACCTGAATGCGATTGAGTTTCAGTTGAAGCATACGTTTGGAATCTAAAATTGGAGGAAAACATGAGCGATCCGCAAACCGCATTATTCGATTACCAAGCGCTGGATTTGGAGTCCAGGGTTATCATTCAGCAGCGTACTGGTGAGATCAAGACGATAGCCAAGCGTCTCGCCACCGACATCGTGGACATCGGCGGCAAGCTGGCCGAAGTGAAAGACCGGCTGGGCGGCAACGGGAAATTTACCAACTGGCTGTTGTCGGAGCTCGGTTGGTCGGAGCGGACGGCATACAACTTTATCGCCGTGCATGAAAAATTCGGCACTGCAAATTTTGCAATCGAAAACGTTGCTCCCTCCGCGCTGTATTTGCTGGTCGCGCCGGGAACGCCCGAGCCTGCGCGTGCGGCGGCAATCCAAATGGCGAACGAGGGCGAGCGAGTCACGCACAGCACGGCAAAGGCAATCGTCGAATCGGCGAAAGAAGCCGAGCCGAAAACGGCGGATTTGTTCGCTGAATTGGCGAATGATGATGAGTTGGAGGCTCCGGGCCTGTTTGACGAAGCGCCAGCCCTGCCGGATTCTGAAGTTGCCAAGTGTCTATGTGGACATCGCGCCGACAAGCACGAAGCGAGCGGCAAATGCACGGTAGATTGCGTTTGCGAAGTGTACGAAGAGATGTCCCCTGAAGAGTATGCCGAAGCGGAACAACGGGAAGGCGACTTGAAGGCTGTTCTGGAGCCTGACAATACGGAGCCCGCGAAAGAAGTTCCAGTGAAGCCAATTTCCAAGCCTGAGCCTGCGGCCAAGTCGAAAACAGTCGTCGAAGCCGAACAAACGGACAAAAGGTACTGGTCGCAGCAGCAAATCGTCATCGGTATAACGCTGATGCCACAAGACAAAGACCCTCGCGGCCGTCAGACGATTGTCTCGATCCGCGCTGGTGATGGCGCGCCCACAATTCAATCCAAGCGCCTTCAGGATCTTCCTGGCGAATGGCCTGCGCCGATTGAAGAGGCGATCACTGCATTTGCGGCGAAGCTTGCAGCCGAAGCGCAATCGAAGCCAGCAACCAAATCAACCAAGAAACCTGCGAAAAAAGGAGCAAAGAAGTAAATGGCCGAAATTCGAATGCCCGACAATCAGAATTTTGAACTCGACGATTCCATCGCTGGGAATGATCAGATGCTTCGTGCGGCGTTGGCTGCTGCATATCCAGATGTCGCAAACGCCACGTTCGAGCGCAGCGGCGGGAAAGATGGCAGCAAGCTAGTCGTGAAGGTGACTAAG
>CAZXHW010000848.1:0-3625 GCA_964639915.1 uncultured Heliomicrobium sp. | reverse complement strand
CCTGCGGCCAGCGCAACGACACGGGGAAGGAAGGAAAGAGACAAAGGCAGTCGGTTCGCAATCAATCGTCCAACCTGAACCGCAACACCAAGCGCCAGAACTACTGACGCATACCATTGAACGCGCGGAAAAATCAGCAGCCAACTCAGCAAAGACAGAAAGCTGAAGATCGTTACCACGGCACGAACCGAACTCAGCCCGCGCCAACGCTTCGACAGAATCAACAGCAACAATCCAACAGCGGCAAACGACAGCAAATCGGCAACCGGAGCCATCCAGATAACTCGTGGTCCTAAAAACAAGGCGCGAGCAGAAAGCAGTTTCTGGACGCCAAGCAATGGAACTTCAACCAGCCCGGTAAGCAATCCGAAAAAAGCCGCCAGCAAAAACAGGTTTACAGATGACAACGTATTTCGTTGCGGTACTTCCAACTCCATATCGCCCTCCTAAACCTTTCAGGGCTAAGAGATATAGCCCAGTCCGGCTAACCGCTCGCGAATGATTTCTTCCGCGCTTGCTGGGATGAATAGTTCGTTCACGCCTGTTGTCAGCCCCGAAGCCAGCGAACGCCCCTGCATCGAACCTGGAATGTCATATCCGCCCAATTCCAGTAGCGTGGGCGCAACATCCAGCAAACGAACCCCGCTGAGTTCTCCCTGCAACGGGACATTGGAACCCGCCAGAATGAAGCTGCCGAATTGCGAATGGTTGCAGTCGTCCGGGCCGGTGTCGTTTTCCTGAACATGAATTGCGTGGTGACCGACGCTGCCGACCGAGCGCCAGTACAGCCCGCCAAAATGCACAATCAGGTCCGGCGCGACGTTTCGGACATACTGGTAAATTTCCTGCGGACGAAACACATGCGTGCCCAAATGCCGTCCGTGATCGTCCACGGTGGATTCCAGTCGGCTCATAATTTCTTCACGGAACGTTTCGTAATCGGCAGGTTCAATCACGCCATTCGGCTCGCGGCCACGAACGTTGAAAAAGACGCGGGCGTAATAGCCGCCTTCGCTCCAGACTTTGGTTTTGTCCCAATTTACGCTGAGTTGGCTGAACGACGTAATTTCGCGCGGGTATTCGTTCAGCACCAGCAAACCTTCCTGTACCAGCCATTCGTTGACGCAAAAACCGCCGTCCAATCGCTGTGCGCCGTGATCCGACGCCACCATTACGATGGTATCGTTGTCGAGCAGTTCCAGAATGCGGCCGATTTCCCGATCCAGGTACAGGTAATATTCGCGAATGACTTCTTCATAAGGGTTGCCCGCTTCGTGCAGGATGTGGTGCGGATCGTGAAATTTCCAGAAACCATGCTGCAACCGATCCAGGCCAATTTCGACGAAGTGAAAGTAATCCCAGTCCGCGTTTTTCAGCCAGTGGCGCACGTTGGCAAAATGCTTCACGCTCATGGCGTAGATTTCATCCAGCAGCCAGTCTTTCCGTTCCGTGCGAAAGCCTTTCACGTCCACGGGATATTCGCCAACCAAATCCCGGATCGTGTCGCGAATCGCCGCCGGATGCGTATAAATGTCCGTGTTCGTGTCCGGCGTTAGAAAACAACCGACGCAGATGCCATTGACTTTGCGTGGTGGGAAGGAAGGAGGAACGCCAATGATGACGGAACGATTTCCTTCGCGCGCAACCTGATCCCAAATGGTCAAGTCTTGCAGGGATTTTGCGTTGACGATGCTTAAATTGTCATACGAATGATCGCGGCGATTCCGAAAGCCGTAGACGCCCAGAGAGCCTGGATCTTGGCTGCATGACATGCACATCCACGCCGGAACGGTGATCGGCGGAATGATGCTTTCCAGCCTGCCGTAACAGCCCGCTTCCATCAGGCGACGAATGTTCGTCAGCCGTTCGTCGCCAAATAGCAATTCCGGAACTGCCGCATCCAGACCAATCACAAGGATTTTCATAACAACGTTTTCCCCTCCATCACCGGCGTGGGCTGCAATCCGAGCGCAGTCAGGATCGTAGGCGCCATGTCAATTAAACCAGCGTTGTCTTTGAAGGGACGATTCATCAGCAGCACGCCCGGCACCAAGGCCGGGTCAATCAGATGATCGCCGCTCCACTTTTTCCGGTTGTCTTCAAAGTGTCCATCGGGAACGCCGCCCAGCGCCGTCGCCCACGACACGCGATAGCCTTCGGCAAAGTTAACCAGCAGGTCAGGCGCTTCCTCGGCATAAGGCCCGGAGTAAACTTGCTCGCGCGCGACCACACTGCGAATCGCCACGCGATCCCGCGCCGGATCGCCAAAGCCAGTCAGTTTGTCGGCAAGAAACGCTTTCAACTTGGCAGCGTCGGTACGGCCAACGGTGCCAAGTTCCTCGCGCCCAGCCAGGTTTAGATAAATGCCGCTCAACCCCAGCGCATAAGCTTTCGTCTGCTCCCAATCTACATGCCGAAGTAAGTCGCCTTCCGCTTCGCCGGGCGTCAGTCCGCGTTTTAGCGCCAGCAATCCTTGATCGTGCAGCCATGTGTTCAAGTGAAAACCGCGCTCGAAACTATTCATGCCGTGATCGCTGCACAGGATGAACAGCGTCTGGTCATCGGCGTGCTCCATTGCTTCGCCGACAATCGCGTCACAGGCGCGATAATGCTCTTCGACCGTTTGGCGAAACTCTGGCTTCATCGGTTCACCGTTCGCAGGATGATCGGGCGAACCAAAGCGCCAGAACATGTGCTGAATGCGATCCGGCGTATCGAACAGGCAAAAGAAAAAGCCTTCGGTAAAACGTTCCAGTTCGTGCCGCATCATTCGCCGCCGTTCGTCCAGCAGCAGTTCGCACTGCGCCAGATAGGCATCTTCGCCAAAGCGCCCATTGTTCAATCCGTTGTGATCTTCGGGCATGCCGGTGGTGTAAAACGTGCCGATCTGTTTGCTGAGTTCAGCGGCATATCCAGCGGGAAAGCTGATGTCGAACAGCGGCGCTTCCGCATCGAAGTTGATCGGCGAAGCGTACAGTTCAAACACCGGCGCAGTTCTGACCAGGAAAAACCGCACCATTCCGCGAACAGAGCGGAACAGCCCAAGCTTGAACTTTACCTTCAGCCAGCCGCTCCATTGGCCTTCCCGCAATTCCAAGCCCGCCGGGTCGCCATCCGAACGCAGCAACGCCAAGCGTCGCGAAGGATCGAAGTGAACGGCAAAATGAAAGTTTGACTCTAGTTTTGTTTTTGGATCGCGCGGACCGAGTAGATTGGCTTCAATGATATTGCCTGCCGTGGCTGCGACTCTGGCAACTTGTTCGCTCTCCTGCGCTTTGGCTTGATCGTCAGAAGTAAAAAAAGTCGAAGTGCCTAATCCTCCGCGTAGATCAGGAACGCCCATCCCCGATAACATCCGCCCGCGAATATTGTCGGGCGGATAGGTGCAGGGAAACCGCAACACAGTGGAGGGAATTCCTGCTTGTGACAGCAACTCCCAAATCGTTGCACCACGCCGCAAGTTGACAGCCTTCGGCGGCAGGAACGCGTTTTTTTGTTCGTAGCGATTAAAGGAAAGGTCGGGAAGATACGTGCGCGGGTCACGGCGAATGAAATCGAAAATGCCGTGCGCTCCTGGATTCATACCCGTTGCAAACGTAGACCACGCAACCGGCGTTTGCGCGGG
>CAZXHW010000847.1:0-3637 GCA_964639915.1 uncultured Heliomicrobium sp. | reverse complement strand
AAGGTTCGTTGCACATTCCGTCTTTGAATCGCGGCGAACTTCGGATCAAAACGGCTGCGGGCGAAAGCATAGAGCGGCATTTGGCGCACGCGAACATTCATTTGCCGCTGATCGAAGATTTCACGCTGGCGGTGCTGGAAAACCGTGAGCCGATTGTTGGCGAAGCAATTGGCCGCAAAGTCGCTCGCATCGAAGAAGAGATTTATGCCGGTTGAACCTGGCTTCAGGAGGGAACAGTTGTGGCTGTGCTGAACGAATATGAATTGCGGGTTGTGGGGGCGCTGATCGAAAAAAGCATCTCTACGCCGGATTATTATCCGATGACGCTGAATGCGTTGGTCAACGCCTGCAACCAAAAAAATCATCGCGATCCGGTGGTCAGTTATGACGAAGCGACCGTTGTGCGGGCGCTGGACAGTTTGCGGGACAAAAAGCTGGCGTACACGTTTCACGGCTCTGATTCGCGAGTGCCGAAATATGGCCATCTGTTTGCGAAAGCCTACGAACTCAACGAAGGCGAAACTGCCATTATGACCGTGCTGGCATTGCGCGGGCCGCAAACGCCGGGCGAGCTTCGTTCGCGCACGGCGCATCTGCACAATTTCGACAATCTGCCCGAAGTCGAAACCACGCTGCACAATTTGTCGCTGCGAGAAACTCCGCTGGTTGTGAAACTGCCTCGGCTGCCGAATTCGCGTGAATCGCGCTTTGCTCATTTGCTGAGCGGTGACATCAACATCGAAGAAATGTCCGCAGCCGTCGAACGTACTGAAGTTTCATCTTCGCGTGGCGGCGGCAACGAACGCATCGTCAAACTGGAAGAAGAAGTGATCTTTTTGCGCCTAAAGCTGACGGATCTGGAAGCGCAATTTGCCGAATTCAAAAAGCAGTTCGAATAATTTGCTCATGGCTGAAAGCCGACTTCGAAAGTTCCACTTTGCTGCAAACCCCCAGACTTTATGTTTACTTAGCAGGCCGAAAACAGGCCCTTCATTAACAGAGCTGGAATCTGAAAAGGAAAGAAGAAAATGAAAAAACAAAACTTGCTCGCAGTAATTTTGTTGGTTGTTGGGATGGCTGGCGCGGTTGTCGCACAGCAAACCCAGATCGCTCAGCGCCAGGATCGGGATCTGGCATTGCGCGAATTACGCACGCGAATTACTGCCGATGAACGGCGCGATTCTGACGTACAAATTGATACGGCTGAAACCTGGTTCATCAGTCGTACTGAAAAGGGAATTCGTGGGCGCGGGCGCGTGATGACAAACCGTGTAATCGGACGGACGATTTCATTCGAAGGCATAATTGATATCCGCCGCAACACCATCAACAACCTTCGCTGGCAGTATGAAGATCGCGACGATCGGCGTGATGACCGACGTGACGAACGACGCGATGATCGGTTTGGCCAGTCTTCCGGTGTCATTCGCGGCGGGCGGTACGAAATTGAACTGGTTGCCACGCGTCGCGTGCTTTCGGTTAGCAGCGATGGTCGAACGGTGGTGCAAGGTTCAGCCGGCGGGCGAACTGCTCAATGGGACATTGAAGACGCAGGGAATGGTTACTTTTACGTCATTGCTGGCGTTGGCGGCGATGCAATGACGGTTTCCGGTCGCGGCGAAAGCGGCGACATCGTAACGCTGGCTCGGTTGCGCAGAGGCGATGAAAACCAGATGTGGCAAATTCGTCAAGGTCCGGATAACGGATATTACTTCACCACACGGCGCGGAAAAGCTTTGGATTCGCCTTCCAGTGCGCGCGGTGAAGGCGGGCGGATGCAGATTTACAACTCCAACGGCGAAGCCAATCAGCGCTTTTTGCTTCGCTCGGTGGATACGTTTGGGCGTGACCGCGATAATCGTGACCGTGACAACCGTGGTCGTGATCGCGACCAAAGTTTCGGTCTCGGGCAAGCAGGCAGCATGACTTGGCGTGGACGCGTGGACGACGTAACGGTGCTGGAAATCCGCGACCGCACGGTTCGCGACCGAGTGGTTTCTGGCCAGCAAGCTCAGGGAGTCAGCTTTAACTTCACTTCGGCGCTGCCCAGAAACGACGCAAGTGTTTCGGTGGACAAGCGCCGAGGACGTGGCGAAGTCCGCGTCATTGAACAACCCAGCCGCCGAAATAACTACACGGCGACGATTGAAATTCGTGATACTTCAGGCGGAGCCTCGGATTACGAAATTGAAGTTCGCTGGAATTAAGAACGCAATTGGCAACAAAAGAGCGGCCGCTTCCCATCAGGAAGCGCGCCGCTCTTTTTAGTAGAGCGAAAAAGTGTATTCGATATTTCCTCTTACGCTGACTGGCTGGCCATTTTTTATTGCAGGTTTAAAACTGATTTTTTTCGCTGCTTCAATACATGATTCAGTCAACCCACCTGGCAGGCCCCGTACTATGCCAAACACAAGAACCTTTCCCTGTTTGCTGTAGATGATGTTCAAGACAACAGTTCCAGAAACTTTTTGGTTACGAGCCTCTTCGCTATACCTTGCTCTCTCTCTGCGAAGAATTTCAGGCTTTAAGCCGGAATTCATTGGCAGAATCGGTTGAGCAGCTTCAAAGTCGGCCTGTGAGCCATCCAATAGTGGCGTCAATAATTGGTATTGCTTGGCGATTTCCATAGGAAGGTAAAGGTGAAACTCATTTGCCAGGGGCTTGTCTTTC
Source organism: uncultured Heliomicrobium sp. (assembly GCA_964639915.1). GTDB lineage: Bacteria > Acidobacteriota > Blastocatellia > RBC074 > RBC074 > RBC074. The sequence goes on along the minus strand of CAZXHW010000847.1, from coordinate 967 downwards.
TTTTCCAACCAACGATATTGCCTGATCGCGCCTTCATAATTTTTCGCATCAATATAAACTTGGCCAAGCTCGAACTGCGCCAGCGAAGATTTGGGTTTCAATTGAATCGCTTTTTCCAATGCGGCAACCGCTTCAGAGGGTTGGTTAAGTTCACGATAGCTGATTCCCATCTGTAAATAGGCGTCAAAACTCTTTGGCTTTTTCTCGACGTAAGCTTTCAGAATCGTCACCGCGCGCTGAAAGTCGCCCGCTTGATGCGCTTGGCGGGCCTCCTTGAGTTCCGCGTCTTCGAAGGTTGCCACAGCAGTTGGCGACAACTCAGAAATTGGCGGATTGACGGCTGTGAAAAGGAAAAGTGTAAGGCTGATGGCTTCAAGCATGGGACCTCCTTAGTGGCTGCCAGGGAGTTGGCTTATCTTTCTGGTTTGAGATTATACGTTTGCGCCAAAGCGATTTCGCATAGCGGGGAATTGAGCTTCAATTCCACCGGCGGATCGTTTGGCTGGTTGCGATTGTTGTCGGAATTGTCCACGTACGCTGTAACTTCGATGCGCGTGCCGCGTGGAAGCTGAACGGGTTGTTTGAAGAAGTAGGCCGGTTGCCAATCGTAGCGATAATCTTTGGCAACGATCAAAACTTCGATGGTTCCGTCTGGGCGATACGCTGTTGCTTCGACCGATTTAGCGAAGGGAAAGAGAAGCGGGCGAATCGAAATGGCTTCGGCGGATTGGGTGACCGTCATAGAAGCTTTGACCAGATGGTTTTCGGCGTTTGCCGGCACCGTGACTGACAAGGGTGTAATTGCTTCTGTGCGTAAAGATTTCGCGGCGGCTGCTTTGGCGAAATACAGTGCAACGCGGCTGCGGTCAGTTACGGCTTCACTGGTTTTGCGATAGTGAAGCTGCAAGACGAGTTCATCGCCACCTGTTAACCGTCGGCCAGTACCTTCAGGAAAACGAGTCGCAGC
>CAZXHW010000846.1:1665-3641 GCA_964639915.1 uncultured Heliomicrobium sp. | reverse complement strand
GCGGCTCCGGGACTACGCTCCATCTGACAAACACGATCCTGGCCAATGCTGCGAGCGGGCAGCAATGTTCATCCCAAAGCGGTTCGACGATCAATGCGCAGCACAGCCTGATCGAAGGCGGTTTGAGTTGTGTCAACGGCACGAATACGAACAACCTGACCAGCGACCCGCTGCTCAGCAGCCTGGGCAGTTACGGCGGCGCGACTCAGACTTTCGCGCTGCTGCCGGGCAGCCCGGCCATCAATGCCGGGACCAGCACAGGCGCGCCCGCCAGCGACCAGCGCGGCACCGCACGTGTCGGCAATGTGGACATCGGCGCGTTTGAATCGCGCGGTTTCACACTCGCCGTCAATGGCGGCAACAACCAAAGCGCGGTGACCAGCGCTCTGTTCGCTTCACCGTTAAGCGTGACAGTCACGTCCGCCAACAGCGAACCGATCAACGGCGGTCAGGTCACATTCACGCCGCCGGGCAGCGGCGCAAGCTGCGCGCTCGCCTCCAATCCCGCGACGATTGCCAGCGGCGCGGCATCTTCAACTGCGACGGCCAACACAACCATCGGCGGACCGTACACGGTTTCCGCCGCCGCCAACGGCGCGACTACGGTCAATTTCTCGCTGACCAACACCAACAGCGCGCCAACGATCACAGCAGGCGGGCCATTGACGCGGCAAGCGGGCAGCGCAGGCTCAGGCGCGACCATCGCCACTGTCAGCGATATCGAAACCACCGCAGGAAGTTTGACTGTCACGGCGACGACTGTTCCGACAGGCATCACCGTTACCGGCATCACCAACAGCAACGGCATGATCACCGCGACAGTCACTGCGGCCTGCAACGCCACAGTCGGAGCGAACACCGTCATGTTGACGGTCACCGACGGCAACGGCGCAACCAACACGGCGAACCTGACGATCAACATCACCGCCGCTGCCGTTCCGACCACGGCCAATGCCGGGCCGGATCAAACGCTATGTGCGACGGCTCCGGCCACGCTGGCGGCGAATGCGCCCAGCATCGGCACGGGCGCCTGGTCAATCGTCAGCGGGCCTTCGACTTCAACCGCGCAGTTCAGCAGCCTGAGTTCGCCGACAGCGACCTTTACACCAGCGGGCGGAATTGGAATCTACACCTTGCGCTGGACAATCACGGGAGCCTGCGCGACTTCGACTGATGATGTCGTGTTGACTTACAACGCGAATCCGACAGCGGCCAATGCCGGGCCGGATCAAACGGTGTGCGCGACTTCGGCGACATTGGCCGCGAATACTCCAACTGTCGGCACAGGCGCGTGGACGATCATCACAGGCGCGGGCGGCAACGTCACAACGCCATCAAGTCCGACTTCTACTTTCACTGGCGTAGCTGGAACCAGCTACACTTTGCGTTGGACGATCAGCAAAGCGCCTTGCACCGCTTCAACCGATGACGTGGTCATTACTCTGACCGCCAATCCGACGACCGCTAACGCCGGGCCGGATCAAACGCTTTGCGGAACGACCGCGACCTTGGCGGCGAATACGCCGACTGTTGGGACGGGCGCGTGGAGCATCATCAGTGGAGCGGGTGGCAACGTCACGTCACCTTCAAGCCCGACTTCCGGGTTCACGGGCGTGGCAGGCACCAGCTACACCTTGCGCTGGACGATCAGCAACGCGCCTTGCACAGCTTCGACGGATGACGTGGTCATCACGTTGACCGCCAATCCAACCGCAGCCAATGCGGGCTCGGATCAAGCCTTCTGCGGGACTTCGGCGGCTACACTGGCGGCAAATACTCCTGCGGTCGGCACAGGCGCTTGGACGGTAATCGGCGGGCCTTCAACGTTGTCTTCGCAATTCAGCAACGTGAATTCTCCGACTGCGACCTTCACACCGGCGGGCGGCACGGGCGCGTACACCTTGCGCTGGACGATCAGCAATTCGCCTTGCGCGGCTTCCACCGATGATGTGGTACTGACCTACAACGTCGTACCG
>CAZXHW010000846.1:0-1655 GCA_964639915.1 uncultured Heliomicrobium sp. | reverse complement strand
CCAGAAGTTCTCGACCAGCGCGAACTTGCCGTATTCCGCTACGACCGGCAGCCCCAATCAATACAGCATTGATTACAACCCGGCGGCCAACACGGCGGGCTTCGCGGATGTGACCAACGTTTCGCTGACCGCCTCGCCCATCGCCTTGACCGTGCCAAACGGAGCGGCTTCGGGGACGTACAACGCGACGCTGACCATGCGCAACAGCGCGACCGGATGCGTCAGCAGTTCGACGCCTTTCACCGTCACGATTTCGAATTGCCCGACCGCCTTTACGGTCAACAACACCGGCGACGGCGCGGACGCCGCGCCCGGCAACGGTGTCTGCGAAACGGCCACAGGTAACGGCGTCTGCACACTGCGCGCGGCGATTCAGGAAGCCAACGCCCTGACCGCCTGTTCGCCGATGACCATCACCATTACCGCGACCGGCACAATCACGCTTGGCAGCACTCTGCCCGGCATCGCGCGCTCGAACCTGACCATCAGCGGCCCTGGCGCCAATCAACTGACCGTCAACGGCAACGACGCCGTCGCAGTTCTGCAAATCAACGCGGCCACCGCGAACGTCACGCTTTCCGACCTGACCATCGCCAACGGTCGAATTGCCAACTCGACAGGCGCAGGACTCCAGAATTTCAGCAACGGGACGGTGACGCTGAATAACCTCGCCTTCACTGGCAATCAGACGATCACGGGCGGCGACGGGGCGGCGCTCAACCACAACGGAACCGGCACCCTGAATGTGAACGGCTCGACCTTCAGCGGCAACGTCAGCGCCTCTGCGGGCGGCGCGCTCGCCATTTCGGATGTCGGCGCGGTGAACCTGACCAATTGCACCTTCACTGGCAACACAGCGCTCAACGGCGGCGGGGTGTACAACAGTCTGGGCAATCTGACGCTACTCAACTGCACGCTTTCCGGAAATACAGCCACGGGCAGCGCGGGCGGACTTGCCCGGGCAGGCGGAACAGTCAGCCTGAAAAACACGCTTGTCGCCGGAAACACCGCGCCGCTCAATCCCGACGTGGCGGGCACGTTCACTTCGCAAGGCAACAACCTGATCGGCAACACCACGGGCGGAACGGGCTTTGGCGGGACGGATGTGCTCAACGTCAGCGCCCTGCTCGGCACGCTCGGCAATTACGGCGGCACGACAAACACCATTCCGCTGCTGCCCGGCAGTCCGGCGATCAACGCGGGCACATCCACCGGAGCGCCTTCCAGCGATCAACGCGGCATCGCGCGTGTCGGCAATGTGGACATCGGAGCCTTTGAATCGCGCGGCTTCACACTGGCGATCAATGGCGGCAACAACCAAAGCGCGGTGACGAGCACGGCTTTCACCCAGCCGCTGAGCGTGACGGTGACTTCCGCCCACAGCGAGCCGGTCAACGGCGGCAAAGTCATGTTCACGCAGCCGGGCAGCGGCGCAAGCTGCACCGTTGCCGGAACGCCCGCAACCATCACCAGCGGGACGGCAACTTCGGGAACCGTCACGGCGAATGCGATCATCGGCGGCCCTTACAACGTTGCCGCCAGCGCAACCGGCGCGACGGCGATTAACTTCTCGCTGACCAACGCCAACAGTGCGCCGAGCTTTACACCTGCGATGGCGATCTCGCGGCAGCAAGGCTCCACGGCAGGCGCGGCTG
>CAZXHW010000845.1:0-3647 GCA_964639915.1 uncultured Heliomicrobium sp. | reverse complement strand
GAGCCAATGAAAGTGCAATACAAAGACATTTACCTGAAACGAAATGGAGTTCAGCGATGACGACAAACAAACGCAGAGACTTTTTGAAAACTTCAGTGGCTGGCGTTAGTGGCACAATGCTGCTCTCTTCCCTTCCGGCCTCGGCGAAAATTCTCGGAGCCAATGACCGCATCCGCGTTGGAGCCATCGGGACAGGCGGGCGTATGCGCAGCTTGTTGACCCATGCCAAGAATCAACCGGACACGGATCTTGTCGCGCTGTGTGATGTTTACCAGCCGAACATTGAGCGCACGGCAACGCAGCTTGGCATTCCCAACGCCAAACAAATCAAAGACTATCGCGCTGTGCTGGACGACAAAAATATTGACGCCGTCGTCATCGCCACGCCCGATCATTGGCACGTCAAAATCGCGACTGACGCTGTCGCAGCGGGCAAAGACGTATATGTTGAAAAACCCATCACCCATACGCTGGAAGAAGGCGCTGGCATTATCAAAGCCGTCGAAGCCAGCAAACGTGTTGTTCAAGTAGGCATGCAGCAACGAAGCTGGGAGCATTTCGCCCAGGGCAAACAGATCGTTGACGAAGGAAAGCTCGGCCAAATTACAACTGTGCGGATGTGGTGGTATCAGAACTATCCGGCCAGCGGCCATTCCAACAAAATCGCATACGACAAGCTTGATCAAAAAGCCTGGCTCGGCAATGCTCCGGCGCAGGAGCTGACACCCGCCAAGTTTTATTGGTGGCGATGGTATTGGAACTTCGGTGGCGGCGCACTGACGGATTTGATGTGCCACTGGATTGACGTGGTTCATTGGTACACAGGTGCGACGACTCCATTGACGGCGATGACCGTCGGCAACCGTTACGTGCTGGATTGGGAATGCCCGGATACCATCAATTGCGTGCTGGAATATCCGAAGAACTTCACGGCGACCTACCACGGAACCATGACCAGCAGCATTGACGATGGCGGCCTGGAGCTTCGCGGCACGAAAGCGACGATGAAACTCGATCGCGAACGACTGGCTGTTTATCAGGAAGGCGGCCAGGGATTCAGCCGCGCTGGCGATGCAAAACATAGCATCTTGATTCCGTCCAAAGGGGATGGAACTTTTACGCACATTCGCAACTTCCTGGATTGCGTCAAAAGCCGCAAAACACCGAATGCCGACATCCGCGTTGCTGTCGAAGCTGCTCGCGCGGCTCATATAGGCAATTTGGCATTAAAACAGGAACGCAAAGTCCGCTGGAATGCACAACAAGCTAAACTGGAAAGCTGAGGATTGATCATCATGAAAGAATCGGAACCATCACAAGACGCACCAAATGTCAGCCGCCGCTGGTTTATTGAACAATGCGGCGTGGGTCTGGGCGCGCTGGCGCTCAACCATCTGCTTTCCAGCGAAGGCTACGCGCAGCAGTCGCAAAACCCGCTGGCACCGAAACCACCGCACTTCGCGCCAAAGGTCAAAAACATCATTTATCTGTTTATGGCTGGCGGGCCAAGCCATATAGAAATGTTTGACAACAAACCGGCGCTGGCGAAATTTGATGGCACATTGCCGCCTGCGGATTTGCTGAAAGGGTATCGAGCGGCGTTCATCAATCCGAACTCGAAGCTCCTGGGACCAAAATTCAAGTTCGCAAAGTACGGTCAATCTGGCGCGGAACTTTCTGACCTGCTGCCGCACACGTCGAAAATCGTGGACGACATCGCCATCGTCAAAGGAATGGTCAGCGATGCGTTCAATCACGCTCCGGCGCAGTTGATGATGAACACGGGTTCGATGATTTTTGGGCGGCCAAGTTTTGGAGCCTGGACAGTTTACGGAATGGGCAGTGAAGCTGAAGACCTGCCCGCTTTCGTCGTGTTCAGCACCGGCAGCAAAGGCCCCAGCGGTGGCAATTCGTGCTGGGGCAGCGGATTTTTGCCGACGGTTTACCAAGGCGTGCAGTTCCGCAACGTAGGCGATCCGGTGCTTTATCTGTCGAATCCGCGCGGCGTTGATGCCAAGCTGCAACGCGATTCGCTGGATACAATCCAGAAACTGAACCGCATGCGGCTGGATACTGTCGGCGATCCTGAAATTGCCACGCGCATCAATTCGTTCGAGATGGCTTTCAAAATGCAATCCAGCGCGCCGGAACTGATGGATTTGAGCAAAGAGCCGAAACACGTTCTGGATATGTATGGAGCCGAACCGGGCAAACCGTCATTTGCCAATTCGGTTTTGATGGCTCGGCGCTTGGTCGAACGCGGCGTGCGCTTTGTGCAGATTTACCACGAAGCCTGGGATCAGCACGGAAGCTTAGTCCGTGACCTGACCAAAAATTGCCGGGACACGGATCAAGCCTGTGCGGCGCTGGTCAAAGATCTGAAGCAGCGCGGAATGCTGAAAGACACCTTGGTCGTTTGGGGCGGCGAATTTGGCCGAACACCGATGGTGCAAGGCGGCAGCGACGGGCGCGATCATCATCCGAACGCATTCACGATGTGGCTGGCTGGTGGAGGCATCAAGCCGGGCATCACTTATGGTGAAAGCGATGAACTCGGCTTCAACGTTGTCAAAGATCGTGTTCATGTTCACGACCTGCACGCGACGCTGCTGCATCAATTGGGCTTCGATCACGAAAAACTGACATATCGTTTTCAGGGACGCGATTTCCGGCTGACGGACGTTGCAGGTCTAGTTGTAGACAAGCTGCTAGCGTAAGAAATAGAAAAACAGATGAGGTACAAGTACTCAATCCCTACTTTTGTAATCGCCGTAGCGATCTACCTTTGCCTCGCTACAAGTTCTGAAGCAGTGTTTCCATCAAATGCGGAAACACTGCTAGCTAATGAGAACCCGGAGTTCTGTAATTCGAAAGTATGTGAAGTCCACGAAACCGACTTACAAAGAGATAGAGTTCCAATTGTCGGCGGCCTCTCAACCAGTCCCCGGTTATTGAATCATAGAGATCTTTTCCCTTACTCCAACAAATTCTATGACATGGGTTGCGTCGTTGGTGGTAAGCGATACGCCGAAGTCGTTTATTGTCCCAAATGCCGGCAAGCTGAATCCTGGTGGGCGCTTACAAGCCTGCTTGGCAGTTCTTGGCAAAAAGCGTGGAAGCCAAAACCAAAGCTTGGTGATGCAGTCCGAGTTTTGGTCGCGACTGGTGGGCACGATTACGACTCGGAGTTCTATTCCATCTTCGATGATGCAGCCATCAACGCCAAAATCGATCCTCACCCACGAGCTTACAGCTACGACATGCGAAAACGCGCCGACGTGTTAGTGATTTACGACACGGCGCAATCGCTGGAACCGGCAAAGCAGAAAAACCTTCGCGATTTCGTCGAAAGCGGCAAGGGCGTGGTCGTGCTGCATCACGGTATCTGCACAAACGTTGCTTGGCCTTGGTGGTATGAAGAAGTTGTCGGCGGACGATGGCTGTTTGAACCGGTCAACGGCAAAGTTGGCAGCTACAAACACGACGTGGATTTGACGATCAAACCGGTTATGCAGCATCCGATTCTGAAAGGCATCCAGACGTTCAAGATTCACGATGAAACCTACAAAGACCTATGGATTTCGCCGAAGGTCAAAGTGCTACTGACGACAGACGAGTGATCCAGCGTCGGCCCTGTTGCCTGGGTT
>CAZXHW010000844.1:0-3668 GCA_964639915.1 uncultured Heliomicrobium sp. | reverse complement strand
ATGGCGCAACTTGGGGAATCGTAGTTCTTTACAAACTTTTTAAGCGGTCTCCTACAGGACGCGGCAGGAAGATTCCGCTACCCGGCGATAAATCGCCGGGCTAATTTCAACCGTCCCTATCGGGACGAAGAATCTGTCAAAGGTTTTGTAAGGTTCACCATCGCATGACATCAGTTACCTCATATTTCAAAACTTACAATGCGTTATCAAACTTTCCTTACTCGATTCTGCTTATCGCTGTTTTGTCTGGCTTTTCTTTCGCTATCCCTGAAGGCACAGACGCTCAAAAAAGATTACCTGAACTGGATCAAGATTGCCGCCGATGCGGGCTGGACGGATTACCAGCCGAGCATTGATCGCTGGAAAAAAGCTCCGAACCATCACGAACTGTGGGGCTACGATTCACCGGGCGGGCCGATTTATCTGGCGGATTTGCTTGGGTATCTGTACCAAGAAACCAAAGATCGGTCTTATGCTGAAAAGGCGCGCGACATTCTGGCTGGCTACAGCGATTTGCGCGAAACCTATCCGAAGGAAATGCAAGCCAAGCGAGTTGAATATTCCGAAGGCGTTCCGGCCATTTCCAATTTTTTCATCATGCCGCCCTATGCGCGGTCGTACATGCGCATCCGTGAAAGCGGTGTGCTGGATGCCAAATCCAAAGCGAAGATCGAAGAAGCGCTGGCCTTCAGTCTGGATTTCATTTTTCGCTTTCCGGAATGGGGCGCTCATAACCGTGCGATGCTGCGGGCAGAAAGTCTGGCGTACGGCGCGACGGCGTTGGCCAATCATCCACATGCCGCGCGCTGGAAACAGCTTGGCGAAACGCTGGCCAGCGACAGCATGAAGCAATGGGAAATCGAAGACGCCACCGGCTATCACGGCATCTGGCTGTATTCCGTGTTTTCGTATGCGGATGTTTCCAAACGCGATGATGTGCTGCAATCGCCAATGGTCAAGTATTACCTGGATTATTACGTCCAGTTGCTGACGCCACACGGGAACATCGCAGATTTCGGAGACGCGCACTGGAATGGTGGCTGGGAAAGGTTCGTGCCTGTCTATGAAAAAGCGGCGGCGATGTTTCGCAATCCTCAATACAAATACCTGGCGGAGCAATTGACCAAACGCGCGTTGGAGCGTTCCGCAAAATCACAAAACTTGACTGACCTTGCCAAGCTAAACATCGGCGCTGGCGTAGGTTCGGCGTTCACGGATGCGCATCGCTGGGCTGACGATTCGGTCAGACCGCAGGCTCCAACCAATCTGAGCGGTGACGTTCTGGAAGATTTGATCGGCAAGAAAGTCGTTTTCCGCAATGGTTGGCAGCCGGACAGCACAATGATGCTATTGAATTACCGCGACGAAGGTGACGGCGGTAGACTTGGGCGAGACTTCCTGCGGCAAACTTTGTCGGTTGAAGAAGAAAAGATGACGCACGGTCATGCCGACGAAAATTCGATTGCATTGCTGATGAGCGGCGGTTCGGTCTTGCTTCACGATGGAGGTTATCGCCCGGATTTGCCCAGCGGCCAGTATGGAGCCTGGCGAGCCGATTACTTCCACAACCGTGTCGTGGTTCGGAAAGATAAACGCGATAAGACTCAGGACGTGTACGAATTCCTGCGCGGTTCAGGAAATTACCGTTCGGTGCGAACCCAGAAAATTGATTTTCTGAAGTTTCGCGATGTGGATGTCAGCCGCACGCGCGTCATTGATGACGCGCTTGGATACGAATGGGATCGCGTCGTCACCTGGGTCAAAGAGAAAAACTTTTTCGTCGTGGTGGATGGGATGAAGGCGTTGAAAACGGATTACTTCACCTTCACGAACCTGTGGCACACGCGGCAAATCCACAGCAAAGATGCGCAAACTTTCGATACGGGCGTGGACAAGATTTATGTTGATCCATTGCCGACCGGTAAACGCCTGCTGGTTCACTTCCCGGAAAATACATTCGGCAAACAAATCGGGACTTTTCCGATTTCCCGCCACTACCAGGATGAAACCGCGATTTACCAGTCGGTTTCTAGTCTTTACAAAGCAGGCGATTACGAATACTTCGTGACGATTTTGATTCCACACGACGCTGGCGAAGACGTTCGCGCCCAAGCTGGAAAGTTTCGATTGCTTGACGTGGACAAGGCAGGTCAAGCCATTGGCTTGGAGTTTACTGATGGAGCAGAGAAGTCTGTCATCTGCATTAAGCTGAACCTGGAAATGGACTTGGCGCGTGAACAGGTTGGACCGCGGTATCAATACTTGCTCGGCAAAGTGAAGTATGGCGAGTTTGAAACTGATGCTTCGTACCTATTTGCCCGAACCAAAACGAATGAAGTCTCGTACTCAGCCGCGACAATGACCAAAATCATTTTCCGCAATCAAACCTTGCTGGAAGCCAAGCCAAACTCATTTGGATTGCAGCTTGATGGCGCTGCTGCCCGAACAGGTTTGGCCAAATGGCGCTTCTGGGAAGATTCGGCGCAGATCAAATAACAATCATAGTTTTTCTGGTGATTAGGTTCTCTTTTGGTCAGACAATAGTGGCTTGACACAGTTTGAGTCCAAGACTACTCTCTGCGCCACAATAACAACACTTTCTGCATTTAAAACAAGAAAAAGCTGGGGCTTACACTGGCTAGCTGGGCTGAAAGAGCGTTCATAACAGCGGCGTCCTTCCGACTGCCGCGAGTCCATTTCAATCGAACTAAAAGGACGAGGTGATGTAATGAAAACCATTCGCCAAACTATTTTTATGCTTTGTCTGCTAATGCTTGCCAGCAGCTTAGCGTTTGCGCAACAAAATACTGGCTCGCTGTCAGGAACGGTCTCTGACTTGAAAGCGGGGGCTGTACCGGGAGCAACCGTAACAGCTACACACACAGGTACCGGCTTGAAAACCGAGACGGTGAGTAGTGATGCGGGCTTGTATGTGTTTGCCAGCCTCCCGGTTGGCTCTTATGAAGTGTCGGTCGAGAAACCTGGGTTCAAGAAGTTGAACCGCAAAAATATCGAAGTCAACGTGGCGCAACGCCTGGCGCTGGACCTGCAGTTGGAAGTCGGCAACGTCTCGGAGAGCGTTGAGGTGACAGCCCGAGGGCCGCTGCTTGAAACGGAGACCAGCGAGAAGGGGCAGACCTTCTCCACCAAGTTCATGAATACGCTGCCACTGTTCACCGGCGGCATCCGCAACGCCGAATCGTTTGTGACATACATGCCCGGCGTAAACTCCTATCGCGAGGTGAGCATCTCCGGCTCTGGCGGGCGTGGCAAAGAGGTGATGATAGACGGTGCCAGCCTGACCATCCCTGAATCGGGCGGCGTGGTGTTCAATTTTCCGGGCACCGAGATGTTCCAGGAGTTCAAGTTGCTGACCGCCGCCTATTCGGCTGAGTACGGCCGGTTTGGCGGGGGCGTCGAAACATTCGTGTCCAAGTCGGGCGGGAACGATATTCACGGAGCGGCTTTCTGGTATGCGCGCCGCGACATCTTTAATGCGAATAGTTGGGCGAATAATGCCGCCGGCCGGGCGAGGCCGAAGGAGCGGTTTAACGAAGCTGGTTTTGCCGTAGGCGGCCCGGTCTGGGCCCCCAAGGTTTACGATGGGCGCAACAAGACCTTCTGGTTTATGACGTACTCGCGCGACATGCGTCCGGCAACCATCACGT
>CAZXHW010000843.1:2937-3673 GCA_964639915.1 uncultured Heliomicrobium sp. | reverse complement strand
CCGACGATGTTGTATTGCCAGGCACGCACCCGCACGCTTCGCTGCTCGATCTCTACCTGTACCATCTCTGACAAGGGTTGCAGGAAGTGAGCCGGGTTCCACTCGACCGGCCGCTCCTGTTGTCCACCCCCTTCATCAAGCCTTTGGTCAAAGTAGCCCTTGCGAAAGAGCAGCGTCACGCCCGCCACCGGCACGCGCAGATCGGCGCAGGATTTCAATGTGTCTCCGGCCAGCACGCCGAGTCCGCCGGAGTAAGTCGGCATGCTGGAACCAACGGCCACCTCCATCGAGAAGTAAGCCACCCGCCGATGCTCTTTGGCTTCATCGAAGCTGGGGCTGACCAGTGCCGCGAAGTGTCTTTCCGGCTGCGCGAGAAATTTATTCCGGCAATATTCTGAGCAGAAGTGAACTGTCTGACCGCCGTAAAGGGTGGCCAGCCCCTTCTCGGCCAACACTGTCATTCCGCAAACGGGGTCTTTCCACACATCGTTCATTGCAGTTCCTCACCAAAAATTAAAGTATTCCGCGCCGCCTCGGCTCTTGATCTTCCGGCTTGATGATCTGTCGCGAAAGCGTGAGCAGGTCTGTGTGACTGCACGGCATCGCCCGATACTTGGGAAGCAACCCGGCCAGACTTGGCTCGCGCCAAGAGCCTGGCCGCCCACTTGAGAACATTGCCAGTAGCTGGAGGCTATGTTGTCCTTCCGACACTTGTAGCTGAGAAGGCCTCGCAAGG
>CAZXHW010000843.1:0-2927 GCA_964639915.1 uncultured Heliomicrobium sp. | reverse complement strand
CATCGCCCGATACTTGGGAATCATCCCGGCCAGCCCCATCTCTGCCATGAGCCTATCCGCCTCGACCAGCACAGGGATCTTGGTACAACCTGGGCAGCCTCTGAGCACTTTGAGCACACCGCAGATGGCTTCAGGGCTGACATCAACTACCACCAGATCGTGTCCGCCACGACAGCCGAGGCACATCTTTTCGGGCTGGGCGGCGCTCGTAATTTCGACCTCGCCAATTTTGAGCGCAGCATTGAGGTTGACCAGCCGCTCGGCAGAATCACTGATGATCAGCAGACGCAGCCTGCCGAAAGGAACCTGATAAATCGTTTGTTGACCGCTGACCAGAGCCGGGGAACTCATTTTTAACTCTCCAAGTCTATCCACGCCCTGAACGCCTGTTGATCAATCGGGCGCAAACCGGGGCGGCAAGAGAGTGACAAGCTGTCTAGGGTCTTGCGAAGGCTGGCTCGATCAAACACAAGGAAAAAACAATTGGGGCGGATCACCCGAATAAGATAGAACCTCTTGGGCAGGAATTTATACGACATGCGTCACCTTGAGTTGTGACGCATGTCACAGCCTGAGAGGCTTCCCGGCACTCGGCTTCAGTGCAACATTTGCGGGAAGTCTTAGCAATTTGCCGGAGGGACGTAGAGTAGCAATGGCGACATCAGTCATTAACCGCAGGCTCGACTGCCACGTTTTGGATTGATCGCTGATTCATATTCCTCAATGGCTTCGCGGACGACGCCCAAGACCCGCTCACGCGAGCGATGCTTTTCATTGGTCTGCGCGATGGCGACTGTGGCGTGAGGTTGATGCTCCATATCTCTCACTTCTTTATTTGATTCATTGCTCAACGGATATACGGCTGCCAGCTTCCGTAACGCCCGTGAATCTTGCCGCGCGGCAAACTCAGAACGACGAGCGCGACACCAACAACAATTCCGTTCAACATCGCCGCCGTCGTAAAGCCCACCAGCAAAAACGGCGCAACGACGAGCCACGCGCCGAACAACACATTGATGAAGCGCACGGCACGCCCCACTTCGGCTATCGCAATTGCCGCGAACGTGACGATCAATGCGCCCACCAAGTGGTCACTGTCCGCCGCTCTGCCCGTCGTTTGAAAAATTGCAGGAGCGAACATCAGCCACACGCCGAGCGCAATACTCAAAAGCAAATTCCAGTTGCTGACGAGCCAGTCCATGAACATCGCCCACGGGCGCGACCAGTCGAACGGCGTCAAGCGGCCGTCCTTCTCGCCTTCGACCGTGCCGCCGAGCCAGAACGTGCGCCACAAAGGTTTGCCTTCCCGTTTTGCCTGAATCAAAAACTGAACCATCGCCACGACTTCATCGAGCGTCGCGGGAATCATCGCCAGCATGGCGATGCCGGCGAGCAGACAGAGCGAACACCATGCGCCGACCGCGAGCGGTTGCAGGATAATCAGCACGACGCTCACCGTGCCGAGCGGCACGACGAGGACCCCGAAAAACGTGACCATCCACGGCATCGTCCGCCACCGCGCCTTGTCGCCCATAAAGCCCATCAGCATTTCCAGCACATAAGACAGCGCGCCGAGTCCCGCGTCGGAAATCGGGAACATCTTCGAGACATCGGATTCCAGCACGCGCCGCGTTCCATCGCCGAAAAACGGGTCCCAAACCGAGTTGATGTGTCCGAGTTGATACGCCGCCATGTAGCGCGAGGAGAGGAAGCCGACGAGCGCGAGCAGGATGATCGGGGCGCGTTGCAACCACGAGGAGGGATTGTACGACCAGCCGGGTGGCACGTCCGCGCCTTCCATTACCGACATATCCATGCCCGGCATCATCGTCACGAGCACCGCGAAGGCAATGACGAGCGCACCAGCCAGCGTGTCGTTCATATACGCGGCGGCATCGGGCGTCCAGAAAACGAGCGGGGCAAACAGCAGCCAGAGGCCGACAAAACAGACTGCCCAACGCGCGTAAGTGTTGAATCCGCGCGAAGCCGCCGCGACGGAGAGCAAAACAATGAGCGCGCCGCTGATGACATCGCTCCAGGTCATCGCCGCGCTAAGGTAGCCGAAAGCAAACGGACTCGTGATGAGCCACGCGCCGAGCGTAAGATTAACGAAGCTCGCCCAGAGCGATTCGCGCCACATCGCCTGCCCGTGGCCGGCTCCGCTCATCCCGGCCATTCCACTCATCGAGCCGTGCGACATCGGATGCGATTGTTCGCCGCCTGACTTGCCGTGCATCATCCCGGCGTGTTCTGCCGGCGACCCAGCCTTCATTGCGGTCTGAGCGCCGTCTCCCGCCGCTGCCTCTTGCTGTTCTTGTTGCGGTGGCGCGGTGTCAGTCTTCGCCAACTTCGGCGTTGCGCCGTGATGTTCGTGTCCGGAGTTCATCGCTCGTCTCCTGACGCCTGCTGTCTTGAGTTTTCCTCTCTTTCGGCGAATTCCGGCGGCAATACGAGATCGTTTTCTCTGTACCAACGAAGCGGGTCGGCTTTGAGCGCGGCAATCATCTTCGGGATCGTGCTGCGCAGACTGCATTGCGGCTGCCAGCCGAGCAGCGTGCGGGCGCGCGTGATGTCGAGCGCGTAGTGGTCATTCGCGCGCTCGATCATCCACGGCTTGATGAACGGGTCGGCGCCGGGGAGTTTCTCCATCAACCAGGCGCTCGCCTTGGCAAGCGGCGCGAGCGGCGCGGGCACTTCGAGCGTCTCCCAATCCTCGCCGTG
The DNA here is from genome assembly GCA_964639915.1 of uncultured Heliomicrobium sp. Classification (GTDB taxonomy): domain Bacteria; phylum Acidobacteriota; class Blastocatellia; order RBC074; family RBC074; genus RBC074. Next base: position 206 of record CAZXHW010000843.1, on the reverse strand, counting down.
AATCAGCCGCGCGAACGTGTGCTGAAGTTCGTCGTAGCTGAGCGGCTCTGGCTCGCCGAGCAGTACGGGCAACTCCGGCGGCAAAGCGGCGCGCCGCTCGACCGTCAACTCAATCGCGTCCACCAAATCATCCAGGTGCATGAAAGATTGCCCGTGCGAGGTGCTGCCGGAATAGATGCGACTCGTGAACTGCCGCTCGTAAATGC
>CAZXHW010000842.1:0-3677 GCA_964639915.1 uncultured Heliomicrobium sp. | reverse complement strand
CCGCCGCCTTCTTCCAGAAACCGCGCTGCGTGCTCGCCAAGCGACAATCCGCGCCCACCGGCTTCAACGCCGATCATCTTGACGTCTTTGTCATTCAGGAACTCGTAAAACAAACCCATGGCATTGCTGCCGCCGCCAACGCACGCAACCAGATAATCCGGGAGCTTTCCGGTTCGTTCCAGCATTTGCCGCTTGGCTTCGCGGCCAATCACGCTTTGAAAATCGCGCACCATCATCGGATACGGATGCGGCCCCAGCACGGAGCCAAGCAAATAATGCGTGTCACAGACATTCGTCACCCAATCGCGCAGAGCTTCATTAATCGCATCTTTCAATGTCTTACTGCCGGATTCCACACCGCGAACTTCTGCGCCAAGTAGTCGCATGCGGAAAACGTTCAACGACTGACGCCGCATGTCTTCCGTGCCCATGTACACGACGCATTCCAGTCCCGCCCATGCACAAACCGTCGCAGTCGCCACGCCGTGCTGACCGGCTCCAGTTTCGGCGATGATGCGCTTCTTCCCCATTCGCTTGGCCAGCAGAATTTGTCCGAGCGCATTATTGATTTTGTGCGCGCCAGTGTGATTCAAGTCTTCGCGTTTCAGATAAATCTGCGCGCCGCCTAAATGCTCCGTCATCCGCTCGGCAAAGGTAATCGGTGTAGGCCGCCCGACAAATTCGCGCAACAAACGATGAAACTCTTCCTGAAAAATCGGATCATCTTTCGCCACGGCATACGCGGTTTTCAACTCATCGAGCGCGTACATCAAAGTTTCCGGCACAAAACTGCCGCCGTACGGCCCAAAGTGCCCGCTCAAATCTGGCAAAGCGGAAAAGTTCATTTGTTCGTCTCCATCTCCTCTTTCAATTTCTTCAACCTGGCGGCGTCTTTCTTTCCCGGCGCATTTTCTACGCCACTGTTCACATCTACCGCAAACGGCTCGACTGCCTGAATGGCTTCGGTAATATTTTCCGGCGACAAGCCGCCAGCCAAAAACAATCTGGTCAGCTTCGCGGCTTCGCTCGCCACTTCCCAATTCGCAGTCTTGCCTGTGCCGCCATATAAGTTTTTGTCGTAAGCATCCAGCAGGATTGCCCACGCCGGATAGTTCAAAACTTGCTGCGCATCGAAACCTTCCCCGACTCTCAAAGCCTTGATAACTCGTTCGGCTCCGACCGCTTCGCAATACGCCGCATCTTCATCGCCGTGAAGCTGCGCCAGTTGCGCTCCGCTGAGTTTCAGAATTTCAACGACATTTTCCGGCTGAGCTTCGTTGACAAAAATGCCCACCGTCGTCACTTCCCCCGGCAATTCTTTAATTACCACTCGCGCATCTTCCGGTGAGATGTAGCGTGGGCTTTTTCGGTAAAAATTGAAGCCGAGGAACTCCGCCCCGCATTCAACTGCTGCGCGTGCATCTTCAAGCGAAGTGATGCCACAAACTTTCAGCCGGACTCTCCCCATCAGGACACCAACGCTTTCAACGCTGCGGTTTCATCTTCCGCCCGCATCAACTCTTCGCCGATCAAAAACGCGTGGAAGCCAGCCGCGCGCAGCCGATCAATGTCTTCTCGAGTACGAATGCCACTTTCGCTAACTAAAGTAAGCGATTTCGGTAATTCGGCAGCAAGCTCCAATGAGGTTTCCAGCCGAGTTTCAAACGTTCGTAAGTTGCGGTTATTGATGCCGAGCACGCGAACATCGTACCGCATCACCGTTTCCATCTCTTCGTGGTCATGAATTTCGACCAGCGCGTCCAGCCCCAGTCCGTGCGCCAATTGCAACAAATCATTGAACTGCTCGCCATCCAGCATCGCAGCAATCAACAAAATGGCAACAGCACCTGCATGCACGGCTTCGTAAACCTGGTATTCGTCGAAGATAAAATCTTTGCGCAGAATCGGCAGCGGCGACACTCTGCGTATAGCGCGCAAGTAATCCAGCGAGCCATCAAAGAAATCTTCCTCTGTCAGGCAGGAAATCGCAGCCGCGCCGCCTGAAACGTAATTGCGGGCAATGCTGACCGGATCAAAGTTTTCGCGTATGAGGCCTTTTGACGGCGAGCGGCGTTTGATCTCAGCAATAATTTTGATCCCGCTGCGGCGTAACGCTGGTACAAAGATACTGGTGCCGCCAACCGTCGCCATTGAAGCTTTCAGTTGTTCGAGAGGAACCAAGTGTTTCGCTTCTTCCAGGCGTTCACGCTTGCGAGCTACGATTTTTTCCAGAATGTCAGCCATACGTTTTCAACCTTGAGTCGAGTGAATCAGCAAGTCCAGTTTTTTCATTGCCGTTCCGTCAGACAAAACCTGTGCCGCCAGTTCAGTCGCCGCCTGTAAGTTTTTTGCATGGCCAGCGACAAACAATGAAGCCGCAGCATTGATCAAAACCAGATCGCGCGCGTTGTCTTTGCGCTCGCTGGAAAGCACGGCACGAATTGTTGTCGCATTTTCTTCGGCGGTTCCGCCTCGCAAAGCTTCAATCGACGATTGTCGCAGGCCAAAATCTTCTGGCAAAATTTCAAAGCGCTGAACGCCGTCGGCTGTCGCTTCGTAAACAACGGTTTTGCCCCCCAGCGTGATTTCGTCTAAACCATCTTCCCCGCGAACCACCCAAGCCCGCCGAATCCCAAGACGCGCCAAGGCGTTGGCGACTTTTTCGCATCCTGGCTCGGAGGAAACCCCCAGCACCTGAAACGGCGCGCCAGCAGGATTGGTCAAAGGCCCGAGCAAATTGAAAATCGTTCGCACGCCCAATTCTCGGCGAATCATCGCAACCCGCTTTGTCGCCGCGTGATGGAGCGGGGCGAACATAAAACAGACGCCAATTTCATCAAAGATTTCGGCAACTCGCTGGGGCGGCAAATCAACTTTGACGCCCAAAGCGCGCAACACATCTGCACTACCGGATTTGCTGGTGACGCCGACGTTGCCGTGTTTAGCAACTGGCAATCCGGCGGCGGCAACGACAAAGGCTGCTGCCGTCGAAACATTGAATGTCTTTGCTCCGCTGCCTCCGGTGCCGCAAGTGTCAACGAAAGTCGTGTGTTTCGTCGCAATCCGAGCGCTTCGAGCGCGCATCGTTTCCGCAAAGCCTGCGAGTTCTTCTTCGGTTTCACCTTTGGCAGACAAAGCAATCAACGAAGCAGCAATCTGAGCATCCGTCGTACCTTCGCTGAGCATCGAGTCGAGCAGGCTGGCAGCTTCGTCTTGCGACAAGCTCTGTTTGGCAATCAATTTGTTTAGGATTTCTGGAGTCAATTCAGTTTCAGGAAGTTTGCCAACAGCTTTTTGCCTTCGGTCGTCATGATAGATTCGGGATGAAACTGCACGCCTTCGCAAGCGGAAAATTCCTTGTGGCGCAACCCCATCACCAATCCATCAGAAGTCGTCGCGGTAACTTCCAGCGTCGAAGGAATGCTGCTGCGTTCGACAATCAGCGAATGGTAACGCGTCGCCGTGAACGGGTTGCCGATGCCTTCAAAAATTGTTTTGCCATCGTGAAGAATCTGGCTGGTTTTGCCGTGCATCAGGTAGGGTGCGCGAATGACGTCTCCGCCAAAGGCTTGCCCCATCGCTTGATGACCCAGACAAACTCCCAGCAGCGGCAGCTTGCCAGCAAAGTGACGAATCACATCCAAAGTGATTCCAGCATCGTTCGGCGTGCAGGGACC
>CAZXHW010000841.1:0-3685 GCA_964639915.1 uncultured Heliomicrobium sp. | reverse complement strand
CAAGAACACTATTGAGCATTCCAACCAGAAAGGACTCACACACGACACGCAACGTCATTACCTTGCTCGCCAAACACAATCTCGTCACTCTTCCTACTCAAGCAAGCCCTCTCCCAATCACGTTTACGGTTTTTACTGTTTCTATCTGAGCGTCTTTCACAGCTTCGGGTTTCATCCCTCGGAAATCCGCCATCTCAAATCCAATCAGGAGTATCTATGTCTGTTTCTATTCAATTTTTCCCGACCAGTAACCAATCCCACGTCTGTCCTAACTGCGGCGAAGAACACCTCGTCACGCGCGGCAAACACTTCGTTGATACCGATTTCGGTGAAGTGATCTGTAACGAATGTGTCTCGATTGAATTGTCCAACATCGCCTATCGTTTGTTCGGAGGTGACGTGCATGCCCGCTAACCAACATCCCCTTGACCGGTTCCATCTCTGGGTTGAACCACAAAACACACTCCCTGTTGACGACGACACCTTCTTGCTGGCGGAACCCGAAACCCTCTGGCATCTTGGTGCGCCCAACCGCGACTTCTACGAACGCCTGTCCCTTTTCCCGGCGTCGCAAGCGGGCTTAGGCGAATCTCGATTCTACCCAAGCCTTGATCCAGTCTGATCCAGTCATTGAAGCCGTCAAGCAAGTCAAAACAACTTTCCTTGTTTGGTTTTCAGCCGCCCTTTTTCTTACCAGTAATTCCCATGAAACTGTTCACCCTTCTCACTCTGCTGGCCTTCTTTTTAATTCTCGCGCGCGCTGACGCCAACACCTGGCTCAACCGCACCGTTGCTTACTCCAACGCGCCCACCACTGGTGTCGGCCTCATTACCCCGACGGACAGAAACCTGAATCAACAAGAGTTCTTCGCCAAGCTTCCCCAAGCCAACGTTCCTGAATCCGCAAGCCTTCTCCTCTTAGGCTCCGGTCTTGCTGGCATCGCGTCCTTGCTCAAGAAACGGAACCGTCCATAAGCCTTTGGTTTTTTACTGAAGGTAGACTATTGCTTCATAATCTCCTTTCTCTCGCTGGCGACCCGGCTTCGGTTGGGTCGCCTCTTTTTTTGAGCAGTTGTTCGCGGTTCGCTCGGATTCCCCGAATCCAAAATCCAAAATCGCCCATCCAGAATCACACCGCGTTACCGCATCACTCTTTATTCTGCATTCCGCACGCTATTCCCCAGCGCCTTTCCTCTCACGCCTCCGGTTTTTACTGCCTGTACTCCCACGTTCTTTCGGAGGCTGCATGACTATCTCGATCCACAACTGCAAATCCCAACGTCCCAATCCTCATAACCCCAAACACATTTACTGCGGTCGCAAAATGTCTGCGCTGTCTGCTTCTCCTCTTGGCAATCCATTTGTCCTCGGAAAAGACGGCAATCGTGATCAAGCCATCCAACTTTTCCGACAAGACCTTTGGCGCGCGCTCAACCACCAACCCTGCGACCGACTCAACGGACAAGCAGCCTACGATGAACTCTTTCGCATCGCGCGCATCGTCAAAGACGGCAACCCAGTTTACCTTTTATGCTGGTGTGTCCCGCAAACTTCTCACTGCGACATCAACAAGGCGGCCATCCTTTGGCTACTCGAAACTGACAAACTGTGAAGCTTTGGTTTTTACGGTTCATAGCGTTGTGTTCATCGCATCTCGATACTCCTTTTTCGGCGGTTGTCTTCGGATCACCGCCTTTTCTTTTTCCTTTCGTAGACTCCTCCGCTTTCTTCCCCACCTCTCTGTCATGTCCCCCATCAAGAATGAATAAGAGTGGAATGCGCCTCATTGCCCTGGCATCTCGCTCTTTGATAATTCGGCTTGCGCAATAAGCACCCTCACGTTGGCAGCCAGCACCGTCCTTTATCCGTCAATCACTGTTTGAGCGTTCTTCCTCCGTTGAGCCACATGAACCCTCTGCCGAATGAGCTTTGCTTCCTTCGTCTTTGCCGTTCCCCTGTGGATTCTCTCTTCGCCAAGCTTCCGTCCGTGCCTCTGACAATGCCATGCGGGTCTTCGTTCTTTGGGAATGATTGGGGTATTTCAGGGGGTGGGCGCAGGAAGGAATTCGCAAAGTTCTCCGAATCGGCTTGTAAAACGAAACACCGCAACAAATTGCGTGAGGTAAAATTCCGGCGATAACAAGTTATACAAGTATAATCTGGCACGTTAATTGCCGCAGTCACAATCGTCTAGCTCATTCCACGAGTAAGGATATTTCCAGTTTGCCTCCTCGGCGAATTTTTCCAGAAAGGTGCGACAAATTGTATGAAATCGAAACCTGCTTTGCTCAAGAAGAAGAAGCCCTCTGAATTTGAAAGTAACCCGATTCCGCTCCGACTCAAAAAAGAGCAGCGCGTCTACTTGAATGAGAAAAAGCGAAAGTCGCCGCTCTACAATGAGCAGCGATACCTGCGCAGACTTATTGAACTTGGCATCAAGGCCGAAGCGCGCGGCGAAGAGTACAAGGATATCCGCGAAGGAAAGTTCAACCCGAACTCCCCACAAAGCATTGCTATCCTCAGAGGGGAAATCATCGGCGAGCTTGTCGAACACATCCAGGTATCGAGCAAGCATGCGCAGGATGTCAATGGGATTCAATTCGACAGGCTCAGTAAAGACTTGATCGCGCTGCAAGCAACCATAAATGAGAACGCCCGCTTACTCACGCAAATTGAACTCCTGCGCGAACAGAACAACAACCTCAGCAAGATTCTGTTGGCGATGACTGGCGAGTCAACCTTAACGGCCCATCTCACACAAGCATTACTCGGCAAAGACCCGGAAGCACAAAAGATTATTGCTGCTGGTTTGGAGAAGGTCGAAGCCCAAATTAGTAAGTATCGGAAACTTCTTCTCAACGAGGAACCCAAATAATGGTTGGCAACATTCGCCTCTCGGTTTGAGTTTGATGAAAAACGAATCCAGAAAAACCTACGAAGGATTATGAGAGTTTCCATCCGAGCGCCACAAGCCAAAAGCGCCGCAATGTCTCCGACGAAATACATCTCTGAGCGAGATCGGGATGAAAGCCGCGAAGGGAGGCAGCACCGCGATCTCTTCTCTGCCGAACACGACAAGCTCTCCGTCGAAGAAGCCAATCGCAGCTTGAACGGAAAAGATACGCTCAGCCGAGCCGACACCTTTCACCTAGTGCTGTCCTTGCGCCCGGAGGATTTCGACAAAATGGGAGCCACAGACAAAGCGCGTACCGCCGCATTCCAGGAGGTAATTCGCAAGGGAATGGAAGAAGCAAGAGAGTCAATCAAAGCAGATCACTTGCGATGGGTAGCTGGAATTCATCTGAATACCGACAATCCGCACACCCATGTCGTGATTTGGAAGGAGTACAAGAACACAGAACACAGAAAGCAGATGACGCTCAACGAAATGCCCTATCGCTGGCTGCCGAAGTCGGAAGGATTCGGAGCGGACAAAGTGGTTACACCGAGTCCGTTCCTCGCACGCCTCGAAGCCGAACTCGACCAACAGCAAGCCGCATTTCGAGAACGCAATCCGGACTATGAGCGGTCGGTTGGTTTTGCGCGCGATGTGGCGCAGACAATGAGTGCGATCACGGACAGCCAACAACCGAAATCAGAATATAACGAACGACTGATGATGGCAGATCGATTTGACTCGGATGCCGAGCGATATGAGTCCAGCGAACCAAAACCTAACATCGCA
>CAZXHW010000840.1:0-3693 GCA_964639915.1 uncultured Heliomicrobium sp. | reverse complement strand
CCCGGAAATCTGGGATATGGCGGAGTTCTTCGTTATGCGCAGATACAGAAGGCGCGGAATCGGAGTCGCGCTTGCACAGGAAATTTGGCGACGATTTCCCGGAGCTTGGGAAGTGCGCGTGCTGGAAAGTAACGCGACCGCGCTGCCGTTTTGGGAAGCCACGGTCAATGCCTTCGTCGGCTGCCAAGTTGAATCTATTTCGCATGAACAGGGAAGTAAGAGGCAACGCGTATTCTCGTTTGTGTCTGCTCCGCCGTCTGATTCTGAACAAACCGACGACATAAAAACTGAGGAGAAAAGAGGCGAATCATGAACGTAGAACTAAACCATACGATTGTTTGGTGCCGCGACAAGCAAAAGTCGTCGGCATTCCTGACGGAAATTCTTGGATTGCCAGCAGCGACTCCATTTGGGCCTATGCTTGTCGTCAAGATGGGGAACAATGTGTCGCTGGATTTCTACAACAACGACGGCGAGATTTCTTCACAGCATTATGCCTTCCTGATTCCTGAAAACGACTTCGATCAGGTTTTCGGTCGGATTGTTGGGAAAGGGCTTCAGTATTGGGCTGATCCTGGCAGACAGCGTCCGAACGAAATCTATCAGCTTAACGATGGAAGAGGCGTGTATTTCGTAGACCCGGACGGGCATTTGCTTGAGATTATGACGCAGCCTTATGAAACCAGCGCGAGTTAATCCAAGACATAAAAGGAATTCCAATGGATATATTCTGGGAAGAGCTAACTTCTGGACTGCCTGATAAAAGGCAGTTGGTGCATTTTCTGATCCGTCTGACTGCTGCTGCGCTGCTGGGCGCAATCGTGGGGTGGAACCGGGAGAGAGCAGGGAAACCCGCAGGTATGCGAACCCATATCCTGGTTTGCCTCGGAACAACGGTATTTATTCTGGGTTGTTCGGGTGCGGGAATGTCTTCCGACGCTTTGTCGCGTGTCATTCAGGGCATTGTTACCGGCATTGGTTTTCTCGGAGCAGGCTCCATTCTGAAGTTGAATGAGGAACGAGACATCCAGGGACTAACCACAGCGGCTGGCGTATGGATGACAGCCGCCATCGGCGTCGCTGTTGGATTGGGCAGCTTAGGCGTTGCCTTGCTAAGCACTGTTTTTACCTTGATCGTTCTTGCGCTGGCAGGACCATTCGAGCATCGGAGTGAGAATGATCAAATTGCAAAGAACAAAGACACACACGACTGAAGCGGCTTATCAAAATACCCCGAGATTCTGTTGATTCCCTTTGATGAAGTCGCGACGGCATAATTCTAATCTAGGATTTATTCTAAGCTTATGGTTGAAATTCTTCCCAATAAACAATGCTTTGTTCTAATGCCATTTGATCCACGGTATACGGAAATCTATACAGAAGTTTATAAGCCAGTGTGCGCAGCAAACGATTTAGATTGTTGGCGAGTAGACGAAATTGCAAGACCAGGGTCTATCACGCGCGATATCGTTGAAGGAATTGTAGACGCTGAGGTTGTAATCGCTGATTTGACCGGGCAGAACCCCAATGTATTTTATGAACTTGGTATCTCACACGCAGTTGGAAACAAAACAATCATGACTGCACAAAGCCTGTCAGATGTTCCTTTCGATGTCCGTAGTTATCGCGTCTTGTTGTACGAGCAAACTTTGACTGGCTGCCGCAAATTATCTATCGATCTAGATAAGGCACTCAAAGAACTTTTGGCGGCCCTAGATAGAACAAGCAATCCTGTACAAGAGGTTATTACATCCCGAACTCCCTTGGGGCTGTGCCAGAAGACGCCACTCACAAAATATGTAGATGTCGTAAATCTTCCAAAAAGGATGCGAGATTGGTTGCAGGAAAACAATATTGTGTATGCGGAAGATATCGCAAAGATTGACCTTCGCGAATTAGCGAAAACACCTGGCATTGGAAATGAATCTCTTGGCCGTTTTATACGCCAGATCATTCAGCATGATCTGTATCATGATGTAGAAGCACTTAACGAAGTAATGCTTAATCACCGAATATCTACAAAGCCTGGCTACAGAGGCTAATGCAGTAGAAGCTGACCTTCGTTTCAGTGACTGCTCTTGAGCAGCCACTGAATTAAAACTCAAAATCGCCGAGACAATTGTCATTGAGACGACTGGCAGCAAGCCGAACACCGAAGTCATGCCGGGTGTTGTTGCTAGCCTGCGATTGACCGAACGATTGGTGATGTAGAAGATTGATGAGGAGGTAGAAGTCATGGAGAACATCACATTGCAGGCTCATTATGATGGCAGGCAGGTTTTGTTTGATGAGCCGGTTGAATTGCCGCCAAACACCAGACTGCTGGTGACAGTGGTTCAGCACTCTGGCGCGGAAGAAGATCAGGAATGGCAAAATTTTTCAGCAGAGAATCTGGCTGCGGCTTATAGCGCTGACGAGCCGGAATATTCCCTGAGCCAAATCAAGGAGTGGAATCCTGCTTATGAAAGAAGGTGACGTGGTTCTTACGCCAGTGCCGCAGGCAAATGGGCAAATCAAAAACCGCCCGGCTTTGTTTTTGCGAGAGATGCCACCGTTTCAGGATGCGCTTGTCTGTGGAATCAGCACGCAGTTGCAGCAGGAAGTTGTCGGATTTGACGAAATCGTTCGGCAACAGGACGGCGATTTCACGATCAGCGGTTTAGTCGCGGATTCGGTCATTCGCCTTGGTTTTCTGGCTGTTATCCCACGCAATAAGGTCATCGGCAGTATTGGCTCCATTGACGCCGCAAGGCATAAACGACTGTTGACGAACCTCAGCGATTACTTGGTGAAATAAGCCATCAGTTCACTTTTGGAAATAACGGCTAATAGTTGGTTCGGTCGGTTTTGCGGTCATCAACGAAACTACAATCATCAAAATTGCTGAAACAATCGTCATTGGTACGACTGGCAGAAAGCCAAACACCGAAGTCCCGCCCGGCGTTCTTGCCAATACTTCCCAGCCACCAACCGACCAGATAACTTTGGGAGTCGCCACGACGGATTGAAAGATGGCAACGGCGGCAACGCTTCCAAATGCCCACAGGGTCGAAGCCAACGCTCCCCACTTGGTGCTGCGTTTCCAGAATAGCGCGGCGATCATCAGCGGCATCAAGGCCGAATATCCCGAAAAGGCATACGACACGGCCAGATCGAAAATCGGCTGCGGAAATTTCAGAGCGATGAAGTACGCGATCAGCGTCAGGCCGACCACGAAAAGGCGGCCAGTCATCACTTGCGCCTTTTCGCCGAAGCGTTCCTTGCCTTCGTAAAAGGCAAAAATGTCTTCGGTGAACATGGTTGAAAGCGCCAGGATTTGAGAATCGCTGGCCATCACCGCAGCCATAATTCCAGCTCCCAGCAATCCCGCCAGCCACAGCGGCGCATAGGCTTCCAGCAAGCGTAGCAACACATCATCTCCGGCGGATTTCGCACGAAGCTCAGTTTTCTGTTCGGGGGAAAGTGTTGCGGCTCCGGTCGCCAAGGTTTGCCGGGCTTCCAGCTTGGCTTGAATCGCGGGAACTTCGGTTGCGCGGTTGGCAGTGACGCCCAGAAAAACCGCAGGCAGCCAGATTGCCAACATGCAGATTGGATACAGAATGACGGTCTTTTTGAAATGCTGAACTTTCTCCGCTGTCAGGCAAAAGATGATCATGTGCGGAAAGTTGATTGAAGATAGCGGAATGAACGTGT
>CAZXHW010000839.1:0-3698 GCA_964639915.1 uncultured Heliomicrobium sp. | reverse complement strand
TCCTGCTGAATCTCGTAAACCCTGCCGAAAGTTAACCTTCTGAGTTAATCGCCGCTTTGGCTCAACCGAACAGCTTTGTATCCACCCGCTGCGCGGTCTTTCAGCCACCACAAAGCAAAAATAATAAAGGGCACAATCGCCATCATTGCTACGTATTGGAACGAAGGGGCATCGCCGCCGACTTTGTCACGAACTTTGCCCATGTTGAAAATTACCAGCCCCAGCGCGAACTGACCGGCAAATCCCATCAAGCCCATTGTGAACGCTCCGCCCTGCGGAAATCGTTCGGAAGTGATCCCCAGCATCGTCGGCCACATAAAACAAACGCCAACGTAAAACACTGTTGCCGCGACATAAGCTCCAGTGGCGCTTTCCACATTCGAAAGCAGAAACAACCCGACTGCCGCGATGGCGACAGAAGCCACCATCATCCCAATCGGCGAAATTTTGTGCGCAATCGGCCCGGCAAAATAGCGCAACACAAACATCAGCGCGGAACCATAAACCAGAATCAAAATTCCGCTCATGTTGGCGAGCTTGCCCAGCACCGATGACACCATTTGGCCCGGCGCCAGCTCAATTGAAGCCGTGATCATCATGCAAAACAGCAACAGCAGAAAGGCAGGATTGGCAACCGTCTTGATCATATCGCTGGTCGAAATGCCAGCCGCCATGCGCTCGGTCTGGGGGAATTTCTGCCCGAAAATCATCACGCCATAGGCAAGTGTCGGAATCAGAATGATTGCCAATTGAATCTTCCAACCCACATGCGCCTGGCTCATGAAATACCCCAGCAAACCGCCGATGATCAGTCCGCCTGGCCACCAGGCATGCAGCACATTCAGCTTATGCGTCTTTTCGTTGGGATACATTGTGGCAATCAGCGGATTGATGACGGCTTCTACCAGTCCATTGCCGAATCCGGCCAGCAGCATCGAATAGGTCATGACATCGTAATTTGGAGCCATGACGAATCCAATAACGCCCACAATGTGAAGTCCGAACGCCAGGTAAAGCAGATTCCGCATCCCTAACGCATCCAGCATCGGCGAAGCCAGAAAGATCGAAGCCGCAAATCCAAAAAATGCCATCGTTGAAATCCAGCCATACTGGCTGCGAGCTTCGGATGGATTGAAGCCTTGGATCGCATCGGCAACCACCAAATCTTCGACGTTGCCGCGCAACGCAAAAATCATGGCCGTTACAACGAGTGCTAGACAACTGGCTATAAAAAGCCTGCGCTGATTCATAAAAATGTCTCCTTCGATTAGGGGCAGCTAGAGCGCCTAGTGTTGAACTTTTGTATGTCGTTTAATCTTTGGCGGTGAATCCGCCGGAGAAGTGGTCAAGCCAAACGCGCGGGATTATGCGGGCAGGAAAATCAAAAGGCAAAAGGCATAGAGCAAAAAGCCAAAATTCTATTGGGAAATCTCTTCCCTGAAGTCTTCCTCCTGGCGAAAGCTTCAAGCCGAAAAGCATAGCAAAGGAAATCTTCCCCCTTATTAAAGCCAAGTTTCGATTTATCTCCTTACAAGCATTATTCTTGCCGCTCGCATTAATCACGCCGGACGTGTAAGAATCAACATCGTGCTTCTAATTTTTACAGGCACTTTTTACCCGAACAGTCTCTCAAGTGTAGCCAATGAACACACTATCGGGAATTTCGACTTGGGTAATAAAAAAGTGGCAAACATTACGGAACAAATCAATTAAGCGGACGTGTTACGCGGCGAAAGATCGTTTCCATTCGCTTGCACTACGGAAAATGGCCCGACGGTTAATTGAAAATTCTGAAATGCCAAAAGCCGATAGTTAAAACGCTTCACCAGTCGAGAGCGAATGTAGATGAGTGATCTTTCGTGCAAGAATCTTGAGTCGCCCCGCAACCTAGAGCGACTAAAATCAAGCTTTTCACCGATGGCGACATTGACGTTAAGCGCCGGATTGAAGGACGCGGATTTGGAGACTGATTCACCGGTGCTGGCGGTTGAGCCTTCTGGCGATGTTCCCGTCGAAAAGATGGATGATCATTCGCTGCTTGCCGCAACGCTTACAGGTGACGAAGCTGCCTTCAGAGAATTAGTTCGGCGGTACCAAAACCAGATTACAAATTATGTTTACCGCATGCTGGACGATTACGACCGCGCGGTGGATTTAGCGCAGGAAACCTTCCTTAGGGTTTACACAAGCGCAGAGCGGTACCAGGCAACATACAGTTTCTCAACTTACATTTATCGCATCGCCCACAACTTGGCGATCAGCGAATTGAGGCAACGGAAACGCCGACGCTTAATGCAGTTTCCGATGTTCTTTTCAGATAAAGATAGCGACGAAGTCGAAATCGAGATTGAAGACCAGCGGCAGGTTATGGCTGATGATTCAATGATCGCGGCTCAGCAAAGAGATGCTGTGACCAAGGCGATTGCCAGTTTGCCGGAAAAATACAGAGCGGCGCTGGTTCTTTGCGACATCGAAGAAAAGAGCTACGAAGAGATTTCTGAAGTGCTTGACCTGCCGGTGGGCACAGTTAAATCGCGCATCAACCGAGCGCGAAACCTTTTGAAAGACAAGCTGAAGGATTACATCTAATCTAAGGCTTTTGGTTTACCCCGTTAATAAAGTTTCCGAAACGAAAAATTCGGAGGCTTCCCCAAAGTGGAGATTTAAATTCGATGAACTGTACTGGAATAAAAGCGGTTATTGATTCGGCTTCGCGCCGGAACCCGATCAGCGGTGAGGTAAAAGCTCACCTGAGCGGATGCCCTGACTGCCGCAGTTACTCGGATCAAACAAATGCCTTGCTTTCGCTGTTAAGCGCCCAACCGAGAGTTCAAGCTCCGGCCGATTTCAATTTTCAGTTGAGAGCACGCATTGCCAGAGCGCAGGCCAAACCTGCCAGCCCATTCGGTTTCCTGGAAAATATTTTCGGTCAGACATTTTCGATCAAGCAAGCAGCGGCTTCGCTTGCGGCTTTGGCAGTGATGGCTGCCGGGACAACGCTCTATTTTAATCAGAGCGCTCCGCAAACAGCCGGCAGCCAAATGATTGCCAGCAATATTGCTCCGGTTGTCCAACCCGCTGCTGAAATGGAATCGCCAGTGTCGCCCCGAACTGTGGTTCCTCAAACACCAGCGCCCATTGTCAGAGTAGCCGCCAAATCGCAGCCGCGTGGATTAGCGATGAAACCAACTACGCTGGCCCAGGCGTCGAATAATGAAGTCTTTCGTGTTTACAACCGCGAGAAAGGTCATGTCAGCGAAATTTCGAAGTCCGGTTATGTCATCGGAGCAGAAAATTCAGTCTCAATGGCAAGACCGGTCTCCTTCGGTAGCTTCTAAAACCGACTGGATCAATAACCCAATCAGGCCGCAGGTGTCCCATTCGCCCTGCGGCCTTAATCTGTTCAAGGCCAACAGTTTCAGTCCCTTGTTTTCCAGCATGACATTGCGAATCCTGGTTGTTTCTTTTTGGATTATCGCGCTACTTGCCACTGCATTCGCCCAAACTGCGCGGCGCAAACCCCGAAATCCACAAACTTCCAAGCCCGAACAAACTCAACCAAGCGGTAAAGCAAACGCGCCTGTGCTACGCCAAAATCAGCCCATAGGCTGGGTTTGGGTTACGCAAACCATTGATTTGTCACAACAGTTTGGCGGCGAAGACAATATGTTCACGCTGGATGGGGAACCGCCGCCATC
>CAZXHW010000838.1:0-3702 GCA_964639915.1 uncultured Heliomicrobium sp. | reverse complement strand
ACATCAGATTTTGCACTGGTGGGTTGTAAGGCGTGCCATCGCAACCGGCCGGAATCGCTGCCGAATTGTCATAAACGCAGTTCTCATCCACCCGATAGCGTTCGGGAAAAGGAGTAATCATCCCTGGGTCAGCGGCGGTGTCACACACCAGATCGCCCGTGGCTTGACAATTTACCTCGCTCGGACACTCTGCGCCGAAAGAAGTGTCGTGGGTGTGGTAAATTTCGAAGTAATTTCCGACCTCGTGCGCAAAGGTAGAAGGGCTAAGCGTGCCGGTGCAGCTATTGCTCATCAAAATGCCTTGCGCGTCAGCGGCGGTGAAAGTTGACTCGCCGCACAGGCTGCCCAGATAGCCGAAGTAAACGTTGATGGTATTGGGAATGGAATTAATGCGCAGCAACGCTCGATGTTCTCTGTAATCATCTTGAATCGGGACGAATCTGTCATTGTTGATGTAATCAACATTTCCAAGGATGAAGAATTGAACCCCCATTGGCTGCCACATTCGGTTCAGGTCCTGCATGGCGGCCTGCAACTCGCCAAGATCGAGACCGAAACCACCACTGTTGTCGCGCACAATGTGAATTGTCATCGGTAGGTAGACCGGATTGTTCGGGTCAGGCGCACTGAGATTGGCGGCCAGCCCAAGATTGTTTCGGCGCGTCAATTCGGCCTGGATTTGTGCGGACGGAACGACCGTTCCGCACTCGGTTTTTTCCCGCTGCGGCGGCAGTTTGCGTTGTGCTTGCGGTGCCGGCACGAGAGCCAGCGCCAGAATGGTTGCGAGTAAAAAGGCGGTTAGTGATTGCATTGTTATGATCTCCTTTCAAAGGTGGCACAAACTGGAATCTGTGCCACCTTTTGGTTTGCTTACTGCAGCGTGACCAACACCAGCACCAAGCCTTTGCCTTCTTTCAGGCCGGTCATCGCTTTGCCGAGAATCGCGCCTTGCGCCTTGGACGCGTCCTTTGCCTTCATCGCGTGACCAGGCGTAACCGACGTCGTCAACATGTCCCCCGGCACGACTGCTCCCTGCGAAGCATCCACCCAGACATACACACGCCCGCTCAACGCCACAGGCTGTTTGCCATCGGCCAGCGTGCCGGTTTGGCTCATCACCATTCCAGGGTTGACGCCGCCCGCGCCGCTGATGACGCCTGCGACACGACGGTCATAAGCGCGCGCGCTCAACGCCAGCGTGCCGGGTTGTGCCGGGTCAATCGTAACGACCATTCCGGCTTCGATCTTCACTGTTGCGGCTTTGTTCTCGCTATTGACGTCGAAGTGTTCGGCAAAGTCTGCGCCGCCCGTAATTTGCAACGCTCCAGTGCGCGTTGTGCCAGCGACGTCCAATTTGGCTTGTGGATTGGCGACGCCGATACCGACGTTGCCGCTGAAGTTTTTGATCAATACTGCCGGGGAAGTGCCGATAAAGCTGTTCGGATAAAACCCGAAGTCGCCGTTGCCGCCGGCCAGAATGCTGCGCGCTCCGGCTGCGGCGGTGTCACGCAAGGTCAGAAAGGGCTGAAAACCCGTAATGGCCAACCCATCCTGCGCGGCGATTTCCAGCCTGCTGGCAGGCGCTGTCGTTCCGATGCCGACGTTGCCGTTGGGCAGCATGGTCATCACCGGATTGATGCCAGAGGTACCGAAACGCAGGCTGGGATTGATCCGATCCCACCACATATAGGCTTTGGCTGCGCCGTCCTGTTTGAACCAAATGGCCGGGAAGCCGGAATTGCCGGTGTGGTTGATTTCCAGCAACGGATCCTCGCTTCCTTGAATGGTCAGCTTTCCGGTGGTTGAGGCAAGCGACAAGGCCGCTGTCTCTTTAGCGGGTTTACCGCTCGCTTGCAGTGCTGCCTCTTCTTCGACTGGTGGAGCTTCGCCGGGTTTCAGGCCCGACCGTTCGCCTCGAAGGCTTGCTCCGGCAATCGTCTCACCTTCGTTTCTGGCGACAGTCAACTCCGTGCCGACGCCGCTGTCATTCTGGCTGGTGATCCATAGCCGATCCGTCTGGCTGTCGCGCTCCTTGGCACGATCCACGATGAAATGGCCACGGCGCACGCGCGCTTCCGCCGCGCCAACCTCTTTAACAGCGAGCGTATAAGCGTAAAGCCCGCTCTTCACTGCTTCGCCGTTAGCTTGCCGCAAGGCCCAGATCAGTTCCGGTCCCGCCACACTGCCGCTGTCATGCACAAGTTGTCCGGTCTGATCGAAGACTTGCAATTGCATTTCGGCAACGGCTTTTTGCGCGGTAAAGCGCACTTGTTCCTGTTGAATGATGATCAGCACATCCTGTACGGACTGGCGCGCTTGCGCCTCTTGCTGGTTATCCGCTTGCGCCAGTGCCAGAGGGGCACACAGCGAGAAGCAGAGTAAAATTGCGATAAAGTGTTTTAGCGTTTTCATTTTTCCTCCTAATCCTTTCGTCCCTATCGAGTACCGCCCTGCGCGGGCAAATGAACGGGACGAATTGGAACGACGGCTGAATTTGCGTCGCTCGTGATTGATTTGGCTGCTCAATGCAGCTACCGCCGGAATCGGCACAGCTCCGCCCTGCCAGCTAGAAGAGAGAAACTCGCTTCCAGCAGGCCGTTGGTTTCCAACGTTGAAAATCGTGGAATCCGCTGCTTGGGCGGTTGGCTGTAGCCTCCGGATAGTTTGGCCGAACGAATTTTTATCTTTCGTCGCTAACCAATATTTCGTTGTGGTTTGTGGCGATGCGCAGAAGTATATCCATCAGGTCCACAACTTCGACGATGGTTTTGTTCGTCACTGTTTTCTTGCTGTTTTGGTCAAATGTATTTGTCATTGAATGCTCCTTTTCCTTGTCAGATCAGTCATTAAGAAATGAGAGTTAACAGCGAAGCGGCCTTGCAGTTTCGCCCGGATAGCGCTCTCTTCACCATCAGGTTCGAACGAGTCAATTCCTCGCTCGCCAATCCCATGCGAAAAAGGAAAAGCAAATTGTTAATCGTGGGAAATTATTTTTTGGCGTGTGGCAGGTTGCGATAAGGCGCGGCTTGGTTGGGTTTGCCCCAGGCTTCGTAAAGCGCGATGAGCTGGCTGACGGCGTTTCGGGTTAATGCATCTTCAGGGCCGCGTGAGGCTTTCAAACCGTCGTAAGCGGGCAGCAATTCTTTTTCGGCTTCGTCATAGTGTTTGAGTTTGATGAGACAAGCGCCCAGGTGGCTGCGGCTGCGACGAATCATCCAATGATCCGGCTGGAACTGCTTTTGCAAAATGGCGATGGCTTGCCGCTCGATCCGTTCGGCTTCGACGTATTGCCCTTTGCGGTAAATCACGCTGGCAACGTAGTGCAGGCTCGAGGCAACTTCGGGATGGGCTTCTCCAAATTCTCTGCGGCGAATCGCCAGCGCCCTCCGGTCCAGCGCCTCACTTTCCACCAAATCTCCTTTTTCCACCAGCAAAGAAGCCAGGTTGTTCATCGTGACGGCCAGCTTGAGGTGGTCTTTGCCAAATATCTTGCTTCGCAACTCAAGCACTTTCCGGTAAAGCTGCTCGGCCTCGTCTAATTTGTGCGTGTCTTGCAGGGCGGAGGCCAGATTGGCCATCGAGACAATGGTGTCGGGATGTTCATCGGTGAGCAGCTTGCGACGCATGTCCAGCGATTTGCGGAGCATTGTTTCGGCGCCCTCGAAATCGCCCTGTTCCTGCAACATGGCAGCGATATTGTTC
>CAZXHW010000837.1:0-3702 GCA_964639915.1 uncultured Heliomicrobium sp. | reverse complement strand
GGATGCTCCTCGACAAACAGCTTTTGCTTGATCGCGAGCGATCGGCGGTAGGCTGATTCTGCATCGCGGAACTTGCCCGCCTCGCTCAGCATTCGCCCCAGCCCCGTCAGGCTCTCGGCGGTGTCCTTGTGCTCTTCGCCGAGCAGTTTGATACGCATTGCCAGTGCTTCGCGCAACAAGGGTTCTGATTCGGCGAGTCTTCCTCTTTCCACTAACACTCTTCCCAGACCGAACAAGCTTTCTGCCACATCCAGATGATCTTGGCTAAAGAGCACACGACGCATGTCCAACGATTGCTGGTAAAGCCGCTCGCTCGCTGCATAATCGCTGCGATCAAACGCAAGTCCGGCCAGATGATATAGGCTGGCGGCCACATCCGCGTGTCGCGTGCCGAGTGTTCGCTGTCGCAGTTTCAAGGCTTCTTCGAGCAATTGCTGCGACTGATCATAAATGCCAATCTTCTGGTAAAGCTGGCCGATAGAGTCCAGCAGCTTCGCTTGCGCAAGCGGCTGATTTTTCATATCGCGGACGACCTGCTCCGCACCTTGATCAAGCAATTCTTTGGCTGTAATCGCATTCCCGCGCGATTTGCCCGGATCGGCAAAATCAAACACAGCCATCAGCGACTGCGTGACGGCTTCCGCCGTGGCCGCCGCTTGATTAGCGCGGTCGCGTTCGGCAAGCGCCTGACGCGCAGCATAGGCTGTTGCAAACAGACCGCCGAGCAAACTTAGCAACACCAGCGCTGCTGCCGCCACGGCGACACGATGCCGCCGAACGAATTTGCCCGCACGATACGGGAATGTGTCAGCTCGTGCCGTGACCGGCAAACCTTCCAGATGAAGGCGTATGTCTTCGGAAAATTTTTCGACGGATGGGTACCGGCGCTGAGGCTCTTTGCGCAACGCCATCATGATGATGTTGTCCAAATCGCCCGCCAATTGCCGCGCCAGTTTTGCTGTTGTTCCAGACCGGCGGCTGGCGGTTTCGCTTGGACGCGGAGCTTCGGTATCGCAGATTGCGCGCTCCATGGCGGCTGGCGCGTATGTCTCAAACTGATAAGGACGCTCGCCGGTCAGCAATTCATAAAGCACAATCCCCAGAGCATACACATCCGTCGCTGTAGTAATCGCGCCGCCGCGCACCTGTTCCGGGCTGGCATAATCCGGCGTCATCAATCGCACCGCAGTTTCCGTGCGCGAACCTGCTTCGTTTGCGTCAGGCGTCAGCAATTTGGCGATTCCGAAATCCAGCAGCTTCGGCAACCCGTCAGGTGTGACCAGAATGTTGCTCGGTTTCAGATCGCGATGCACGACCAGTTTTTGATGCGCGTGCGCGACCGCCGCACAAACGTCGCGAAAAAGCTTCAACTTTGCTTCGATGGAAAGTTCGAGGCGCTGGCAATAGGCTGTGATGGGTTCGCCCGAAACAAATTCCATGGCGAAATAGGGCAGCCCATTTGCTGTTGCGCCGCCGTCCAGCAGACGAGCAATGTGCGAATGATCCAGTCCGGCCAGAATCTGTCGTTCGCGTAAAAACCGCTGGCGCACAAAATCGGAATCCATGCCGTGTTTGATCAGCTTCAGCGCCACACGCTGGTCGAACTGCTGGTCGTCGCGAACAGCTTCATAAACCGTGCCCATTCCGCCGTGTCCAATCAAACGGATCAAGCGATAAGGCCCGATACGCTGGCCCAGCATTTCATCCGATGGGTAATTGGTAACGGCAAGAGCGGCATGTTTGATGGGTTCTTCCAAAAACCCATCGGCGGTTTCGTGAGCCAGCAATTCCAGCACTTCGCGGCGCAATTCTTCATCGCTGCCGCACACGCGAGTTAAATGCGCTTCGCGTTCAGCCGGAGGGCGATCAGCGACGGTGCGGAAAAGCTCTTCAATGCGATGCCAACGTTCAGGACTCATCGTCACGGTTTAACTCCGGCTCATTTCCCGATGCAACCACGCGCGCGCCACACGGGTTTCGTTGTTGATCGTGGCGATGGAAAGGTTCAGCGCCGTGGCCGTTTCTTCCAGGCTCATTCCGCCAAAATAGCGCAGTTCGATGATGCGAACCTTGCGTTCGTCGAACGCCATCATCGCGTTCAGCGCGTCGTCAAGCGCGATTAGCTCCGCCGCTTTTTCATCCGAATAAATCCAGGCTTCATCCAGCGACAATTCCGTTTGGGCGCTACCGCGTTTGGCTGCTGCATGCGCGCGCGCATGTTCGACCAGAATTTGGCGCATCAATCGCGCGGCAACGCCAAAAAAATGGCTGCGGCTTTGCCATTCCGGCGCATCCTGTTTGATCAATCGCAAATAGGCTTCGTTGATCAGCGCAGTCGGTTGCAAGGTGTGGTCGGCGCGTTCGCGGCGCAAATAACTTTGCGCCAACCGGTGAAGTTCCTGGTAAACGATGGGCATCAGCAAGTTGAGCGCAACTTCGTCGCCCTGGCTCCATCGCAACAACAGCGGCGTGATTTCATTGGGTGGCGGCGTTTGCATGCATTTAATTTTGTGGCTGCGCTCGAAAAGAAGTCAACGGCCCTGCCAGAAAGCCAAAAATCTTTGTGTGCTCCAAAAACGAAATCCGCGCGAACCGCTGGCAACATAAACCGGATTCATGTTGCCAGCGATTCGCGCGGATTGTTTTCCAGTCACGCCTTCTAGGGTTGCGGCGCGAAATAGCCGCAAAGATCAACAACCAAATCCGTCGTGTTGGCGACGTAGCGTTTGAATGCTCCGTCCGGCCCCAGGCCCACGGTGAAATGGCGGTTGAACACCTGATTCGGCAGGTAATTCGACGTCGCGACAAAGGGTTGATTGGCGTCGCTAGGCCAGAAGGTCAGATACCCATTGGCGCTGGCGTTGACCGTGGTCGCATTGCCAACCACAGATTGCGCCGTTGCTGGAACGGTCGTACAGGCTCCCGTTGCCGTTTGCAGGTACACCGTTCCGCCGACCATCTTCGTGCCAGGCGTGGAGCAAGCAGTTTGACCGGCTCTGGTATCGAGCAATCTGACCGGCGCTGCCAACGAGTTAAACAACAAACCCTGTCCGTTCGAATCATTTAACTGCGTGCTGTAATACCCCAGCACATCAATCACGATGTCGGTCGTCGAAGCCGTAAAGATATTGAACTGACCGCTTGGCGACAGCCCGACCATAAACGGCGCGTTCATGTTGATCCCCGCCTGGAAGTTCGAGCTTGCCGCCAAAGGCTGCGCAGCATCTGCCGGGTACAACGTCATATAGCCGTTGGCTTGTTGATTGGTGGTCGTTGCATTGCCAACCAGAGCCTGTGCGCCTGCCGGAATCAGAACGCCATCGCACGTCGTCTGCGCAAGCTGCGTCATCGTCGAATTTGCCTGAAGAATCTGGCTCGGCGTGAAGCAGCCCGTCGCTCCTGCGCGCGTGTCCAGCAAGCGAACCGGTTTCGGCAACGGATGGAAATACAACCCGCCAGCCGCAGGCGGCGCGTAGTATCCGGTAATGTCCACAACCACATCGGTGTCCGAACTGACGAAGATCTTGAACGCGCCGTCATTCGCCCCAAGTCGAACGGTAAAAACGTTGTTCAAAATCTGGTTCGCCAGATAGTTGGAATTGGCAGCCAGCGGTTTTGCAATGTCGCTGGGATACAGCGTCAAGTAACCTCCGGCAGATTGGACTGTCGTCACGTTTCCGGCCAAAGCCGCAGCATTCGCGG
>CAZXHW010000836.1:0-3709 GCA_964639915.1 uncultured Heliomicrobium sp. | reverse complement strand
CTTCAAACGTCTGCTGGTTGAGCAGCGAGTCCACGCCGCGCAGCATCTTCGACGCCAGCAAACCAACGGAAACGGAAAGACCTCCACCAGTGGCGAACACTTCCAGCACGCGGTTGCCGTCGTGGTTGATTGTCACGTACAGGTTTTGATGATCGAAGGAAACCTGCCAGGTTGAACCGGTCAATTCGCGTGGACGTTCCAAACGCGGTTGCACGGCAACCAGTGTGGCAGGCGCAACTTGCGGAACCATTTCAGGCTTGGCTTCCGCTTTGACTTCGGATTTGGCTTCCGCCGGTTTTTCGGCAGCGCTGACGGCGGTCAGCACCTGGCCGTCGCGCGAACCATCGCGGTAATAGCTGACGGCTTTGACCCCCATTTTCCACGCCAGACGATGCACACGGTCAGTATCTGCCACCGAGTAGCTGGCAGGCGCGTTAACCGTTTTCGAAATCGAATTGTCCACGTTGTCCTGGAAAGCTTTCAGCACGCGCAGATGCTGATCCGGGTCCAGCGTCAATGCATCCACAAAGTATTCCGGCAGCTTGTCGCGGTTTTCGACGATATACGCCGCAGCCCTTTCAATTGAAGCCGAATCGGATTGATCAAGTTCAATCCCCAACGCTTTGGCCGCAACCGGATGTGCATAAGTCCGCGTGCCCAAGGTGTCGCGGCGAACGTAAGCGTAAGAGAAATTCGGCTCGCAGCCAGAGCTGGTTTCGGCGACCAGCGAAATGGTTCCGGTCGGCGCTACGGTCGTGACTTCGTAATTGCGGGGTGTCAGCGGAATCGAGCGATCCAGGCCGACTTCGTTGTAAATCAAGTCTTCGTACAGATCGCGGTTCGGCTCGAATTCCGGCATCGCACCTTTTTCAGCGCCGAGTTCCAGCGAAGCTCTCCAGGATTCTTTGCGGAAAAAGTCCATCATTTTGTCAGCCAGCAGCGCTGATTCTTCGCTGCCGTAGCTGACTTTTTTCTGCAAACACAAATCGGCAAAGCCCATGATGCCAAGTCCAACCGGACGCGTGCGGTGAACCGTGTCGTGAATTTGCTGCAACGGCCAGTCGCAAGTGTCAATCACGTTGTCCAAAAAGCGCACTGACCAGTAAATGTCGTTGGCAAAACTGTCCCAATCCACATCGTCGGTCGCTTCGTCGTAATACTTGGCCACATCAATCGAACCCAGGTTGCAGGCGTTGTAATCGTGAAGCATTTGTTCTGCGCACGGATTCGACGCTTTCTTCAACCCCATGGAATTTTTCAGCGGATTGTGGCTGTTAACGTTGTCAATAAAGATAATTCCCGGTTCGGCCCAGCGGTGCGTCGAAGAAATGATGCGCTCCCAAATATCCGGGGCGAAAACCATTCCTGGTTTCGGCGGCTTCTGACCGTTATAGGTGTACTCGCCGCCTTCCTGGTCGCCAGCTTTCGGGTCGAAGATGGGCGCATCCCAGGCTTGACCATTGAATTCAGTCTGGAACCATTCGTTGGCTTCGACAGCGCGCAGGAATTTGTCTGAAACCGTGACCGAGATATTGAAGTTGGTCAGGCTCTTCTGATCGTTTTTGGCGTGGATGAAGCGCAGGATGTCCGGGTGAGAAACAGCCAAAATACCCATGTTTGCGCCACGACGAAGGCCGCCCTGTTTGACGGTTTCGGTCATCGTATTGACGATCTGCATAAACGACACCGGGCCGGACGCCATGCCGCGACCTTCGCCGACGGGCGTCCCTGCCGGACGCAGCCGTTCATACGTCATGCCGGTTCCGCCGCCCGATTGGTGAATCAAAGCGCAGTATTTGGCGTGCTCCATAATCCCATCCAGGGAATCGGGCACAGGCAAAACGAAACAAGCGGCCAACTGGCCTTTGGGTTTACCGGCATTTACAAGACAAGGGGTGTTGGGGATGAAAGCGCGCTCGTGCATCAACCGCAGCATATTGAGCATGAATTCTTCGCGGCGGCGCGGGTCGGTTTCGGCTTTGGCTACGTGTGAAACAACTCGACGAGTGATGTCATCCCAGTTTTCCAGCGGATTGCCTTGCAGGTCTTTCAGTGAATAGCGTTTGGCAACGACACGTTGCGCGTTAATGCCTAACGGGGTTTTGGTTGCGGGGCTGGCAAATTGAACGATCTGTTGTCTACTTGCGCTCATGTCTGTCTAATCCTTCAAATTTCGTTTATTGGTTGATTGTTTGAAACGTCGTCTTCCCTTTTCGGCAAAGCGACAAAAGCCTTTAGAATTTGTTTGGAGATGAAAAGATACTTCTTCAGACTCAATCAGCTTTCAACAGGATTGGCAGGGATGAATTCGTGTCGGCTTTCGACAATACAAATCCGAAGCCGTTTTGTTATTCGGGGAACAATCCGGCGTCTCAAGACTCATGCCGCTTCTGAAGTTTTTGCTGAGAAAGCGTTGAGTCGCGGTCAATTACCTGTCTGTTGTGTTGAGCGGCGCAAAATATAGTTCCACCATATACGGCTTGTCAATCAGGATTATCACAATATCTTGTGGTTTCTTGTAAGTGCTGACCGATAAAGGCGATTTTCTTTTTTGGCTATTTTAGGTGGCAAAGAGGTGGCTTGGTTTAGCCAATTCGGCAAGTGTTGCAGCGCTGAAACTTAGCGGGAAGACAGCCTCGCCTTCCCGCTAACCGAAAATTTTCGGCAATTACTGGCCAGCAGTTTTGGTCGCCTTCAAACGCGCATTGACGGCATCCCAGTCAATGTTCTGAAAGAAAGCTTCTATGTATTTTGGACGTTCCGCCGGAGCGTAATCGAGCAAGAACGCGTGTTCCCAAACGTCCATAATCAGAACAGGCGTGAATCCGGCGACATTGCCGGTTTCATGCAGGTTGATCCAGTGGTTCGAAAGACGACCAGTCGTCGGATCTTGATAACACGCTGCCCAGCCGACGCCTCGCATTTTGCCGACGGCCACAAAGTTCTTTTTCCAGTTTTCGTAACTGCCGAAATTGGCTTCAGCCAATTTGGAAAAAGCCGATGCCTTGTCAGGATCGCCAGTGCCGTTACTTTTCAAATTGCCGAAATAGTATTCGTGCAAAACCATGCCGTTGTATTCAAAGCCCAGGCGGCGAGTCAGTTCGGAATAAACCGGCATATCACCCGCGCCAATTTCGCCTTTGGAAAGCTCGGCAATCTTTTCATTTAAAAGATTCGTGTTGGTTACGTACCCTTCGTAAAGCTTGAAATGAACCTGCAAAGTTTTATCAGAAATTCCACTCAAGCCGCTCAGATTAAAAGTCTTCGCTGCGTATGATTGTTTGGCCTCTTGTGCCATGTTGCCTCCCTAGTTAAATGTTAAATGATTTGGAGATTTGCGAGGGCGATACACTCGCAGAAGCATCTTAGCCGCTGAGTTTGGCCAGAACAAATGGGAAGGAATTTCAGGAAGGAAAGGTGGAACAAGCATCGGTGCCTGCTCCACCCAAAAGCCAAAACGTAAAAACAGCTATTTGATGAACATGATGTAATCGCCGTGCGAAACGCTCATCATCAGCAGCATGGGCAACGACAGCCAGGCGTTCGTGCGCGAAGCCAGGAAAGCCCTGCGAGCCAGTTGCGCAGATTCCGGCGGAATAGGTGTGCCGTTTTCAGCATTATCTTTCGTCCAGGCGATGATCTTTTTCTGTGCGCGCCAGATGATCCCCCAGACATTCAGCAGCATAAAGATGCCGATGCCGCCGCCAAT
>CAZXHW010000835.1:0-3727 GCA_964639915.1 uncultured Heliomicrobium sp. | reverse complement strand
GGAAGAGATAGTTATCCAACTGTTATTACTCATCGCCGTCCAGGCACATCCTGTTTGGGTGTTGATGTTGGCCGTGCCTGTTCCGCCTCCAATTGGAAAGGATTGGCTGGTCGGGGTGATGGTATAGGTGCAACCGCCCGTCGGCATCGTCAGGCTGAGCGCATAGTTACCCAGCCCATTGCTTGAGAATGAAGTGACCTCGATAGTAAACGTCCCACTCGAAGGCAGTGTAAAGAAGCCGCTGCCGGATGGAATGCGGGAATTGCCATTCCCCCCGGTATCATCATTTTGTGCAATCACCGATCCGTTCGCGTCGAGCAGGTAAAGGTAAGTGTCGAAGTCGGTGGAGGTGACAGAGATGACTACAGGCTGTCCGCTGTTGGCGTTGAAAGAATAGCGATCGGCCAAAGGACGCGCGCCGTCTCTAAATCTCAACGGCGATTGACAATCGCCGGGAGCCAAAGAGCCGTTCACCGGCTGCCCTGTGGTGATCGCAGTCACCACGCAACTGTTGCCTCCCGTGCCTGCTTGCGTGACGACGACGTTCTGTCCTGCGACGATGATCACTCCGGTGCGCTGATTTGCATTGGGGTTGGCGATAACAGAGTAGTTGATCCTGCCCGTGCCGCTGCCAGAACTGGCGGAGGTGATATTGATCCAGGGAGTATTGCTGACGGCTGTCCTCGCGCAGTTGGTGGCTGCGAGAACGCTCAGGCTGCCCGCGCCGCCACGCACCGCGAAAGATTGCGCCAGCGGAGTCACGACGTATTGGCACTGCGCAGAATTCGCTGTTGCTGCAATGACGGTGTGATGGCGGCGTGAAACACTGACGGCCATCGCAAGAATTGATAAAACGGCGATGAGCATTGCGCGGCGCATGCGATATGTCTCCTTGCGGGATTGGGGAGGAACAAAGATTGTCTTGGATGTTTTCATCTGTGTTCTCGTCTCGCCTAACGGCAATTTGTCGCGGGCGACGCCAGTTGGTTGATTGTCGTGACCGCGCCGGTCTGGCCGTTAATCTCAAAGACCGTCCAATCCAATCCTGTGCCGCTCGGCACTGTGAAGCTGCCCAGCAGACCGCCCGTTCCGAAAACTTGCACAGTCGCTTGTGAACGTGAAAGGCCAGTTGGATCGTTTTCTGAACGTGCGCCACTGAAATTGTTCACATAGAAGCGGTAGATGCCGGGGGTCAACTTTGCGATGCGAACGGTTTCAGTAGGCGGATGTCCGCCCAATTTGATGTTATCTACTTCCAACTGTGCGAAAGGCGCACTGGCCAGGCTTCCCAGAGTGCTGTAGTAAACGTGGAAACAAGTGCCGTCCGGGTTAGGTCCGGTCAAATGCGCGTCCAGATCATCCGGTCGCCCGCCGCCGTCCTTGCTCCAATTCAACGTGATGCGAATCTCGCCTTGTTGCAATGTCGGCGAAAGCGAGAGGTTCTGCGTCACGCTCTGACCATCGGTAACGGTGACCTGCACTTGCGTAGTTATGAAGCCTGTTGCCGCAGCATTCAACGTCTGCGCCCCGGCCGGAACATTGGCAAGCGTATAACTGCCATCGCCGCCAGAAGTTGCCGCCAGATTCGTCCCTGTCACGGTGATCGTCGCGCCGGAGAGCGGTTGTCCGGTGGCCGCATTTCTAACCACGCCGGTAACCGTGCCCGCGCCCAGCGTTATCGAAATATCCTGCGTGATGGTTTGACCGGCGGTGACAGTGACTGAAGCCGTTGCTGAGCGGAAGCCCGATTTGGAAGCATTGATCGTTTGCGGTCCCACGGGCACATTGGCCAGCGTGTAACTGCCATCGCCACCCGAAGTTGTGGAAAGGTTCGTCCCGACTATGGAAATGGCGACGCCGGAAACCGGTTGGTTATTGGCAGCATTCTTCACAACGCCTGTAATCGTGCCGGTGGTCGCGCTCGTGCTTTCTGGCGTAAGGGCAAAATTCTGTGTCGTCGTTTGATTGGCGACAACTGTGGTAGTCACCTGTCCCGAAATGAAGCCGTCCGCGCCCGCGTAGATGGTCAGCAACCCCGCTGGAATATTATTCAGCGTGTAATTGCCACTACTATCAGTAAAGGCGCTGTAGTAAACGACGCCAAACGGAATGCCTACCAGGATTGATGCTCCGCTGATAGGCTGATTGTTGGCTGTATTTCTTACCGTACCACGCACAGTGCCGGTTGGGGTTTGCAAGTAGATGTCTTTGTAGATGATTTCATTGTTGACCACGGTGACCGTGGCCTGCGTTGAGCGGAGGCCGGTGGCAGAAACATTGAGAGCCTGCGTTCCCACCGGGACGCTCGCTAGGGCGTAACGCCCCTCGGCGTCCGTCACTGTCAGGATGTTGGTTCCCGTTACGGCGAGCGTCGCGCCTGAGACTGGTTGCGAGAAATTATCAAAGACAATTCCCGTCACCGTGCCCGTCTGTGGCGTCAGCGCGAAGTCTTGTGTGGATGTCTGATCGGCGGCGATGTTGACCACCGCCAGCTTCGCGTAAAAGCTCTGCGCGGTAGCCAGGATTACCTGTGGTCCCGTGGGCACGGCGTTCATCGTGTAATTGCCGCTGGCGTCGGAACTCGCGAAGGTCAGGGGGAATGGCAGCAGATCAACATCGGCGTTGGCGATGGCCTGACCTGTGATTGCGTTGGTGATGCGCCCTTGAATCTTGCCCGTCAAGCGCGAGAGCGTGAAATCCCGTGCAGTGGTCTGATTGGCAAGAATTGTGATTGTCGCCGAGGCCGCACGGAAATTGGTTGATGAAACGCTGACGGTCTGCGCGCCTATGGCAACGCTATTGAATGCGTATGCGCCGTCGCTGCCTGTTGTCGCCGTGGCTCCAGCCAGCGTGACGGTCGCTCCGGCGATGGGGTCCAGTGCATCATCCCGAACGACACCGGTGACTGTGCCGGTCTGCGGCGTCAATGCAATGTCCTGATTCACTGTCTGACCAGCAATGACGGTTCCGGTCACACTCGATGGGTTGAAGCCATCCGCACTTGCGCTCAATGTTTGCGCGCCTGCCAGAACATTATTCAAGGTGTAAACGCCGTTGCCGCCAGCGGTCGCTGTGACGCCTCCCGCGGTAACGATCGCCCCGGGAATGGGCTGATTGGTCGTCGCATTTCTAACCGTGCCTGTGAGCACGCCAACGGTCGGTGTCAGGAAGAAATCTTGCGCGATGGTTTGATCAGCGATGACGTAAACATTCGCCTGCGTCGCGTCGAAGCCGGTTGCGAGGGCCGTCACGGTTTGCGGTCCGATGGGGGCATTGCTCAATACGAAAGAGCCGTCGCCACCCGATGTCGCCGAAATGTTTGTGCCTTTCACTGTGACTGTTGCGCCAGCGACGATCCGGCTGTTGACGGCATTGATGACGTAGCCGCGAATTGTGCCTCGCAGTGGCGGCAATGCGATGTTCTGCGTCAATACCTGGCCAGCAATGACGTTAACCGTCACCTGCGCGGAGGTGAAACCCTCGGCAGAAGCGCTCAGCGTTTGTTGGCCCACGGGAGCTTCGTTCAACGTGTAAGCGCCATCGTCACCAGTGATCGTGCTGATGCCGGCCGTGTTGATTTCCACGCCTGAAACGAGCTGACCTGTTACGGCATCGGTGACGGTGCCTTGAATCCAGCCTCTGGGAATGCCGCCACCGCAGTTGCTGTCGGGAACCCTCATCAGCGCGGTCTTGGTGTCTTCAACGGTGCAACCGCCACTGCGAAAAG
>CAZXHW010000834.1:0-3735 GCA_964639915.1 uncultured Heliomicrobium sp. | reverse complement strand
CTGTCATTTTGACAAAAAAAGACGGCGAGACATTCGATAAGAGCGCTTTGGCCACAGTCTTGAAAGATTCAGGAGCACCAATTTAGCGCGCGCGAATGCAGGATCAGGAAATCGTAGGTTTTGAAACTCGCAATTACCTTGCGTATGTGGTGTCAAGCCTGCCACAGGAAGATCATTTTCAACTGGCATCTGGATTAGCGCCTTCTGTGCGCAACTTTCTTACTCAGTTAGAAGGATGAAAGCTGCGGCCTGACGCTTTTGTCAGGCATTCCCAACTGATTGCCGCCAGGCTCACTTCAACAACTGCCGGTTCCCCAACTCAGCCGCAAAAGCCAGCCAATTCACAATCTGTACGCTTTCATAAACACTGCCGCGATTCAGCAGGTCGGAATCTTGGAAGGTCAGCAATTGCGCGTCGCCATCTACCGCACAAGCCAGATAGATCGCATCATGCAGATCGCGGTCACGTTCTTTCGTCGCCTGATCAATTCGCCGACTCGCAGCGCGTAGAGTTGTCGCCGATACTTCAATCGGCGGCGGCAGTCTCAACGCCGCAAGAAAAAGCCGAAAGCACATACGATCGAAGACTGCTTTGCGCTGAATGCGGGCGTCATTTTCAATCGCCAACGCGCCGCGTTCATAGTCGGCAATGATGTCGGGGTTTCACACCCATCGAAAATTCGGAGTGGGCGGCAAGCTGAGCAGCACACGTTTGGACGAAGTGATTAATGGCCGGTCTCGGCGCGCCAGAAACATTGCCAGCGTAATGCTGGCGTCAACAACGACGCGCAACACTTCCGACGACGATTGGATTACTTCAGGATCGCTCTGTAAAGGCGGAATCACCGGCGTTTTTTCCTGCCTTTCGTGGAATCAGTCTTGGCCTGTTTCTGGCGGGCTTGTTTAACGAGTGATTCAAGCTCGGCTTCGGTGGTCGTCTCCGGCTGATGCTGCCCATTTGCAGGTTGCGCGGCGAACTGCTGCTGCAGCCGCTCAAAGCTTACCTGCATTCCACCGACGAGCATTTGCAGCAGCGCACTGCGCATCGCTTCCAGCGTCTGGAATGGAACAATCGCGGCTTGAGGCTGGCCATTGTTAGTCAACACGACACTCTGCTTACTTGCGTCATCCATCGCTTGGCGCAAGCCCGATCGCGCTTCAGCCACCGCCAAAAACTGCTGAGGACGACTCAAGTAATCCGCCACCAGCAGCAAATGAGCTGCCGATGATCCTTCTGAAATAGTCTGCAATTTCATTTCTTTCACCTCCAGTTGTATTGGACATGATTCTGTACAAGAAAGAAATTAGCTGCGAACAACCTACGAGAGCAAGCCAATAAAGCTTAATTGCTTTTTCACTAGAGGAGAATTGAGATGTACGTCGGATACACCACGCTTTCGGGACTCCTTCAGGAGCTCACGGAGAAAGACCTGATATACGTTTTTATCAAAAATTTGCGCGCTTGACACAGCATGAGAAAAAATGGGGGTTGCTTAGTGAGACAAACACGATCGGCACAAGGGACGGCTGGTATAGACGCTTGGCTGAGAAGGGGGGAAGTTGCAAGGACATCGGCTTACTCGTACGGAAAAACGCGGGAATAAATTCAGCAAAACAAAAGATCAAGTACAGCCGCCCCACGACCAGATCGAAGGACGCAATTCGCGGTGAAGGGAAGGAAATCCTGACACCATGTTGCTCAACCTCTGACTCGGTGCGAGCCAGGTTCACCCTTCCCAATAAAGTGTCACCGAGGCTCAGGAACTCGCATGGACATCTCAGCGGAGCAGCATCGCAAATGGCAGATTTCAACCCAATGTGTCCGCAAATGTGTCCGATCGGGTAGGAGGGAGCCTCACGGCTTCCGTCCTCCCACACCACCGGACGTGCGGGTCCGCATCCGGCGGTTCACATAGAAAATTGAAGTTTCCGCAGTTGATCCAGCAGTGAGATGAGTCCCAGCCGATCAAAGTAGGACTTCGGGAACGCTTCGTTCATATGCGATGCTCCTGCGTTCCACCACGCGCCCTGCCCGTTGACCGAGCTTTTCCACGCACGGAGTTTCTCCAGTCCTCGTTTCATCAAGTTCTTTTCTTTCGTCACAGGCCGCTTCCAGTGCCGCCACAGCAGGCAGCGCAGTTTGCGCCGAAGCCACCCGTCCAGTTCTTCAAAGACTCCCTTCACTTCCGCGAACCGGAAATATTGAATCCAGCCCCGCAGGAGTCGGTTTAGTTCTTGAATCACCTTGGGCAGGCTTCGTCCTCTCCCTTCACGAAAAATCGTCCGCACTTTGGCCCTCAGCCGCCGGAGCGATTCCGGCGCTACTTTCAGTCGTGGCTGCTTGTGCCACGTCATTGAGTACCCCAGAAACTTTCGCTCCCACGGACGAGCCACCGCACTCTTCTCCGCGTTGACCTTCAAGCGCAGACGCCTGGACAGGAATTCTGTCACAGACGTCATCACCCGTTCGCCCGCCGCCTTCGACCGCACGTAGATGTTGCAGTCGTCCGCATAACGGCAGAATTTGTGACCTCGTCGTTCCAGTTCCTTGTCCAGTTCGTCCAGCAGGATGTTCGACAGCAGCGGCGAAAGCGGACCCCCTTGCGGAGTTCCTTCCGCTCGCGGACTCGCTACGCCGCCCATCATCATCCCTGCTTGCAAGTAACGCCGGATCAAGCCCAGCACTCGCTTGTCGCTGATTCGCCGGGCCAGTCGCGACATCATCACGTCGTGATCGACTCGATCAAAGAACTTTTCCAAATCCAGGTCTACCACCCAGCGACGGCCTTCCGCAGCGTACTTGCGCGCAGCCAGCACAGCTTGCTGGGCGCTTCGTCCGGGGCGGAAGCCGTAGCTCGATTCGGAAAAGTCCGGCTCAAACAGCGGACTCATCACTTGATGCAGCGCCTGTTGAATCAACCGATCCACAACCGTCGGAATGCCCAATTGACGCACTCCGCCGTTTGACTTCGGAATCTCCACGCACCGCACCGCTTGCGGTTGGTACGTGCCACTCAACAAGCTTTCCTTGATCTGCGCCCAATGCTCTTGCAGGTAGGGCATCAATTGCTCGACCGGCATTTCATCAACGCCCGCCGCGCCCTTGTTACGCATCACCCGCGCATAAGCATCGAGCAGGTTCTCACGCGCGACCACCACTTCCATCAACTGCAACTCTTCCGGTCTGACGATCTCTCTCCTTGCCGCGCCGTTTGACGCACCCTTCCCATACTCTCGCGGTTTCCGACCGCTACCCTCCGGGCGGGATTCGGGCATCTCAGCCATACTGTCTGCATCTCCTTCGGTCACGAAATTCAAGCGTCAATCCTTTCCACGTGTTCGGGCCTTCGCTCCGGTCGCCTGGAGCTACTATGCCCTCGGCTGACTTCTGCCGGTTCATCGCGCCGCCTCTCGACGACTCTAGCCCAGGGGCAAACCGACAGACCTCCCCGGGTATTGCGCATCCACCTTCCCGCTTATGCCCGCCGCATATACGCCGCAACTTTCCGTACAGGGATCGGACTTTGAAGAATTTGGCCTTCTCATCCAGTTGCGTCGCCTCAGATGCGATTCCTGTTCGTCGGGCCAGCGTTTTGCCAGCCGGCTTCCTCCGGATTCCACCTCGCGATGGACACCCTTGCCCTCGGCTAACGATTCCCCCTGTCGGGCTCGTAGAGGACTTTCACCTCCAAGTGAATGCGCCCTGCCGGGCGCACCAAAACAAAACGGGCACCA
>CAZXHW010000833.1:0-3738 GCA_964639915.1 uncultured Heliomicrobium sp. | reverse complement strand
GTGTCGGTGTTGGAGTCGCCAAGCCGGTGCTGATATTGACGCGCACAATTTGTCCGGTTTTTACCAGCGTGCCTGAACTTGGCGATTGGTCGCTGACCAGATTCGCTTCAAACTTGGGGCTCATGGCTCGTCCGGTGATTTTCAGTCTCAAACCGGCATCGTCCAGCACATCCGTGGCTTCAGATTCCGACTTGCCAGTCACGTCCGGCACGTGAACCGAACGTCCGCGCAACGAAAGATACGTGACCAGAAAGGCGCAGATGAAAAAGACACCGGCGAGCAACGCAACTCGCAGCAACCTATTTAAGACGTGACTCGATGCGAGCCGGGAACTCAAACGCAACGTCCTCCAAATGTCAGAAAATAATCAGGATTGAAATTTTAGATGCCAAACCGACCCAAACAGGCGCGGAGTTTAGCATCGTCCCAAAGGGCTTACAACGTCAGCTCTTACAACATCCATTGCCTGTGTCGAATCGGACGAACGACTATTGATCGTGAATCGTCGTCAGTTTGATGATTTCAAAAACGCGAGTGCCTGCCGGAGTCTGGACTTTTACCTCATCCCCTTCTTCTTTATTGAGCAGGCTTTTCCCGATTGGCGATGTTGTTGAGATCAAGCCTTTTTCGAAGTCTGATTCTTCTGGTGTCACCAACCTGTAAGTGATTTCAGTGTCACGATCAAGATCGCGCAATACTAATGTCGAGCCATAATTTGCGCGATCTGTTGGCAATCGGGTCAGGTCAATGGCGGATAGTTTGGCGATCTGTTCTTGCAACTGGCGAATACGCGCGCGGACGTAATCCTGACGTTCACGGGCATACTTGTATTCGGAATTTTCGGAAAGATCGCCCAGCGCCGCTGCTGTCCTAAGCGCTTTTGGCAGTTCAACCGTGAATTCGTAGTCGAGTGCTTTTAATTCGGCCAGAATTTTTTCTTTTCCAGTTAGTTCTTTTTCTTCACTCACAGCGGAAGTCCTTTCAGCCTACATCCGATTCGGCACCACAAAGGGTAACGATCGCGTGGCTATTTTTCATCCGGTGCTATCGCTACCGGTCAGATATCAACCACTCAAAAAATACGACTGCCGCAATCTCGCTTTACCTGCGAGGCTGCGGCAGCCGATATGGAAGCTAACATACTTCCAGTATTGCCACAAACAGGATTTTACAGATTCAATTTGTCCACCAGTTCCTGAACAGAGGCGGCAGATTTTTGAAGCGCAGCGCGTTCATCTGTGGTCATGTTGATTTGGATGATTTCTTCGACGCCGCCAGCGCCGATTTTGATCGGAACACCAACGAACAAATTGTTAATGCCATATTCGCCTTCCAGCAACACGGCGCAAGGCAGAATTTTCTTTTTATCTTTGACGATTGCTTCGACCATTTCAACCGCCGCCGATGACGGCGCGTAATACGCCGAGCCGGTTTTCAGCAAGCTGACGATTTCCGCTCCGCCATTGGCTGTGCGGGTGACAATCTGGTCAATGGTTTCTTTTGGCAGCAGTTCCGTGATTGGAATGCCAGCGCATGTCGAATAACGCGGCAGCGGAACCATCGTGTCTCCGTGTCCGCCCAGCACAAATGCTGTCACGTTTTCGACCGAAACGTTCAGGGCTTCGGCCAGGAAACAGCGCATGCGCGCCGAATCCAGCACGCCCGCCATTCCCAGCACACGATTTTTGGGGAAGCCGGATTTTTTCCAGGCCACCTGCGTCATCGCGTCCAGAGGGTTCGAAACGACGATGATGATGCAATTGGGGGAATGCTTGACGATTTCTTCAGTGACGCTGGCGACAATGCCTGCATTCGTGTTCAGCAAATCGTCGCGGCTCATGCCCGGCTTGCGAGCAATGCCCGAAGTGATGACGACGACATCGGAGTTCGCCGTTTCTTTGTAACCGTTCGTGCCGATCAAACGGCTGTCGTACCCTTCAACCGGTCCGGCCTGCGCCAAATCAAGCGCTTTGCCTTGCGGCATACCTTCGATGATGTCCACCAGCACGACATCACCGAGTTCTTTTGAAACCAACCAATGAGCCGTCGTTGCGCCTACGTTTCCTGCGCCGACGACTGTAATTTTTTTGCGACCCATAGTTCCTCCATAGTTCACCGTTCGCAGTTCACTGTTCGCAGCCTTTAGATGAATCAACTGTAAACAGCGAACTGTGAGCCGCGAACTTACATGTTTTCAATAATCGCTGTAGCGAATTCGCTCGTCTTGACCTTTGTCGCGCCTTCCATCTGGCGCTCCAGATCGTAGGTGACTTTTTTCTGTTCGATGGTTTTGACAATCGCGTTGGTAATCATATCCGCGACTTCCTGCCAGCCCATGTGCTCGAACATCATTACGCCGGACAGCATGACCGAGCCCGGATTGATGACATCTTTGTCCGCGTATTTCGGCGCGGTTCCATGCGTTGCTTCAAAGACAGCCGCCGCGTCGCCGATGTTCGCTCCCGGAGCCAATCCCAAGCCGCCGACCTGCGCCGCGCAGGCATCCGACAAATAATCGCCGTTCAGGTTTGGCGTGGCAATAATCTGATACTCATCCGGACGCAGCAACAACTGCTGGAACATGGCGTCGGCAATGCGGTCGTTGATCAGGATTTTGCCTTCGGGCATCTGGCCATTGTGGTCTTTCCACAATTCATCTTCGGTAACGATGTGGCTGCGGAATTCTTCTTTCGCCAGTTGGTAGCCCCAATCGCGAAACGCGCCTTCGGTGTACTTCATGATGTTGCCCTTGTGGACAAGCGTGACTACTTTTTTGTTATGGTCAACCGCATATTGAATGGCGCGGCGAACCAGGTTTTTCGTGCCGGTGATCGAAATCGGCTTGATGCCGATGCCGGAATCCTGATTGACCTGATAACCGTAATCTTTCAGGAATTCGATCAGCTTGGCTGCGCGATCAGAACCTTCCTGGAATTCAATGCCGGAATAAACGTCTTCGGTATTTTCGCGGAAGATGACAACGTCCAGTTTTTCAGGATGCTTGACCGGAGCCCCGACGCCGTTGAAGTAGCGCACAGGGCGAACGCAAGCATATAAATCCAGAACCTGTCGCAACGACACATTCAGCGAACGAATGCCGCCGCCAACAGGTGTTGTCAGCGGACCTTTGATGGCGACGATGAAATGCTGAATTGCGTCAAGCGTGCCTTTGGGCAGCCATTCGTTGAATTTGGTGAAGGCTTTTTCGCCCGCAAAGACTTCGTACCAGACGACGCGGCGTTTGCCGTCATAAGCTTTTTCGACCGCAGCATCGAATACGCGCTGCGACGCTTTCCATATGTCGCGGCCAATACCGTCGCCTTCGATGTAAGGGATCGTTGGATTGTCGGGAACTACCAGCTTGTTGTTTTTGACACTAATGCGCCCGCCATCTCCGGGCGTTGGGATTCCATTAAACGTAGGCATAAAAGCAAAACTCCTTCAGTCAGGGATTGGATGCGGATTTGATTGCTGTTCCAGCAGACAAAAGCGTTGAAATCGGTCTGGAAGGCGCGGAGTCTAACAACCGACCTATGGGCTGTCAATGCGCCCAACCGGACGGAAATGCTATAGTTGCGCTGATGACTCCGACCGAAGAAATCCATGACAAACTGACCGGGTTTGAATCCTTGAAAGAGCAGGGAAAGCTGACTGCTGGCGCTGCTGAGGAATTGGCCCGCCGAGCTGTTGAACTGATATTTGAGCATTTTCAAGCTGGCGCTGGCTGTTTGCGTGAAG
>CAZXHW010000832.1:0-3741 GCA_964639915.1 uncultured Heliomicrobium sp. | reverse complement strand
ACATTGCTCTGTCCGGGTGGAACACGTGGCGGAAATTGTTGGTAGTAAAAAACTAAAGCGCCGATGGTCGGCGCTTTAGTTTTTTAGTCGTCGTTTTCCTCGCGGTAAGCTTTCAGTTTGTTATGAAGCGTTTTCAAGCTGATGTTCAGCAAATCAGCCGCGCGAGTTTTGTTGTTGTTTGTGCGGATCAAAGTTTTCAAGATCAATTGGCGTTCGGCTTCATCCAGGGTGATTGGCACCGGCAGCGTGATCGAATCTTCATTCTTGAAAGTGCGGCCTTCGGACATTTGTGGCGACAGATGTTGTTTTTCAATTTTCTGGCCATCGCAAACGATAATGGCGTGTTCAACCACGTTTCTCAGTTCGCGAACGTTGCCGGGCCAGGGATGTCGCGTGAAGATTTCCAGCACTTCCGGCGAAACCAATTTTGCCGGGCGGTTATGGCGGTTGCTGAGTTCTTTGATCATGTACTCCGTCAGCAGCGGAATGTCTTCGCGGCGTTCGCGAAGCGGCGGCAGTTTGATGTGAATGACATTTAGGCGATACAGCAGGTCTTCGCGCATTTCGCCGCGCCGGACGGCTTCATGGGGGTCTTTGTTTGTTGCCGCCAGCACGCGAACATCAACCGGAACTTCTTTAGCGCTCCCCAGCCGCCGAACTTTTCGTTCTTCCAGAACGCGCAACAGCTTGGCTTGCAACATGGCAGGCATTTCGGCGATTTCATCCAGAAACAGCGTGCCGGTATTGGCCAGTTCAAAACAGCCTTCGCGTTTGGCAATTGCGCCTGTGAAAGCGCCGCGTTCGTGGCCGAACAGCTCCGATTCCATCAAGCTTTCGGGAATCGCCGAACAGTTGATGCCGACAAATGGCCGCGAGGCGCGGGGGCTGAGTTGGTGAATGCTCTGGGCAACGACCTCTTTTCCGGTTCCGGATTCGCCAGTGATTAAAACGGAAACGGCGGAACTGGCGACCTGTTCGATGGTCGTGTAAATCTGCCGCATGACTTGCGAATTGCCGACCAGCTTGCCGAAAACGCCATACTCGCCAAGTTGGCGGCGCAGCCGAGTGTTTTCCAGCCGCGAAGCCGCCTGTTCGATTGCGCGTTGCAACACCACGTTTAACTGGCGGGTGTTGATCGGTTTTTCAAAGTAATAAAACGCGCCTTCTTCTTTTACGGCGCGGACAGCGTCTTCGATGCTGCCTTGGCCCGTCAGCAGGATGACGGCCGTTTCCGGGAATTCTTCCCGCAACCGGTTTAGCAAGCCAAACCCGTCCAGCCTGGGCATAAACACATCGGTTACAACCGCTGTCGGATGGAAATCGGCGGCAATTTCCAGTGCTTCCAGCCCGTCGCCTGCGGTCTGCGTTTCGTAGCCCCAGACGGAGATAATCTCGCTCAGGCCAACGCGCGCGGCTTGTTCATCGTCAACAATCAATATTCTTGCTCTATCCATCATATGTTGCGAGTGTAGCAAGCAGACATCGGCTTGCCAATAAAAGTCAGAAATTACTTCGGTTGATTCTTGTGAATCCGGACGGTCTTGCGCATACTTGCGACCGCTTGCAATTCAAAAGCAGTCAACCGACCCTTTTACCATTTTTTTCGGAGGTGACCTATGTACGCCGTTTCGAGTGAGGAGCGCACTTGGGGAATGTTGTCGCATCTATTGGCTTTGTCGGGGTTTATTGGAGTTCCATTCGGAAACATCCTGGCGCCACTGATTATCTGGTTGGTGAAAAAAGACCAGTCTCAGTTTGTCGCTGATCAAGCCAAAGAGTCATTGAACTTTCAAATCTCGCTGATCATTTATGCCATCGTCAGCGGTATTTTGGTTCTGGTGTTAATCGGGTTTCTATTGTTGGCTGTGATTTTCATCGGAGGAATTGTCCTGACGATCATCGCCACCATGAAAGCCAACAACGGAGAGCATTATCGCTATCCGCTGACGGTTCGCCTAATCCATTAAAGCTCAGGCAGCAAAAAAATCAAAAACCGAAAAGGCGAGGGAAGCTTCACAGCAACCCTCGCTCTTTCACTTCCAGGTATTTATTGACCAGTTGAAACGACAACTGGCCCGCCTGAACGTCCAGCACCAGTCCGCCCAGTTCTGTAATTCTGGCCAATGCTTCTTCGCGCTGTTGCAGCAATTCTTCAGCAACGCTTTGTTTATAAACGTCCGCAACTGCTTTGGGTTCTGCGGCGACCAGCGCGCGTAAATCGTTGTCGCCGATGGTGACAATCAACGGCAGGTGGCGGGGCAATAGCGCCGCCGTGTACGCCAGCAATTCCGCCGAGGCGTCACGATCCACCAGATCCGTCAAAATCACCACCAAGGACCGTCGCTTGCAGTTTTGCGACAGGTATTGGAACGCGCGCGCATAAGACGGCTCGATCATCTGGGCTTTGATGTTGTACAGCGCCTCGGTCATGGACGCTAACTGACTGTGCCCGCGTTGCGGAGCCAGATAGCTGACAACCTGCCGATTGAACACCAGCAACCCAATGTTGTCGCCGCCGCTGGTTGCCACGTAGCCAATCGCCAACGCCGCGTTGATCGCGTGATCCAGTTTCGACAAATGCTCGATGCGCGAAGTCATCAAACGCCCGGCATCAATCATCACCACAATGTTCTGGTTGCGTTCGATCTGATATTGCCGCGTCGTCAATTTTCCGCGCCGTGCTGTCGCGGTCCAGGAAACGTGCCGAAGCTCATCACCGAGCACGTAATCGCGCAAGCTTTCAAATTCGCGCCCTTGCCCGCGCAACCGGGTTCGCCGCAACCCTGCCATTAACTGGCGATTGCGCTGCGCAAAAAGCTCGTACCGTTTGGCTTCGTTGATGTTCGGGTAAACCTTGACGCTTTCCGCCGCCGCGATGCTAACCTGTTTGATCACCAACCCTAGGCGCGACCGCCAACGGAGCGCTACGTTTCCGAAACGATAATCTCCGCGCGATGCCGCATAGAGTTTGTAACTTACAACCGCTCCTGCTTCGTGGCTGCGTTGGCGGCGAGTCCTGGCGGTCAACAATCTGTCGCCGCGTAATTCCAGTTCAGGCGGATACTCGTCTTTGACCGTGAAAACCGGAGCGCGCGAACGGCGTCTGGCAAGTTTGACGGTCAGGTGAAGCTGAACTTCGTTCTCTTCGCCAATCATAAAGCGGCGCGGCATGACGCGGCGGACTTCAATCTGAGACTCTTTTTCAGTCAGCTTGTATTCAAGAAACGCCAACCCGAGCAAAAACAGATCATATCCAAGCAAAACCCATTTCAAATTCGTTCGACCGGAAAATCCCGACCACATCGCCACCAATGGCAACACTCCAAGCGCAAACAAAATGAAAAATCTCCGGGTAAAAATCATGTGTGGAGTTGGGAGTTGGGAGTTGGGAGTTGGGCCGCAGCAGGCCTGCCATTCTTCAAAAGACTATTGCGTAAAGCGTAAAGCTGTTTACTAAGCGAGGTTGCCGAATCGGATATTTGAGCGAAATCTTGCTGGGAGGTGTAATTCAGCCTGGCCGCAATTTCGATTTGGGTTGAAAGCTCTGCCAGAGATGCTTGAGCAATGGACAGATGTTGAAGATATTCTTTGGTGCTTTCACGAACATAACCCTCAGCGATATTGGAAGGAACCGAAACTGCAGCTCGCTGCATTTGGCTGCACAACCCGTAAGTCTCGCTCTTGGGGAAGTAGCCCGTTAGTTTGTAAACACTCTCAACCAGATTCATGCCCGCTTGCCCC
>CAZXHW010000831.1:0-3745 GCA_964639915.1 uncultured Heliomicrobium sp. | reverse complement strand
GCACCGCTGGCAGCGTCAGTGAACCAAGCAGAAAATACTTGTCCAGTTTGATGTCTTCATATTCGCCAGCTTTGCGTTTGTAGAGCATGACGAAGCCCACATGCTGTTTGGCGATATGAATGTGGAGCCAGCAAAACGCGAAAATGAAGAAAAGCTGGCCAGCTCCCAGCCAAACAAATGCCGGGCCGAGCAGCGTGAGCGGCACCACCAACCACAGAAACCAGCCAAATCGTTTGCGCTCTTCAGAATCAAGATAGCTCCGTGTTGCCGTGGCAAAAACGTGCGGACCTTCCAGCGCCAGTAGCATGGCAAAACTGATTGGCAAGATCGGCAATCCGGCGAAAAACGCCGCCAGGATTCCATAAGAAACAATTGCGCCTCCGAAAACCCAGAAGAAGTCCGATTTTTTGCTGATCAACCAATTCGATAAAAGATACGGCGACGACGCCGAAATCGAGGAAATGGGGGAAACCATATTTGAAAACCTTTCGCGAAAAACTATGGAAGACGTTGAGACGAGGGCAGATGCAGGGGCATTCTATGTGGTTGGCAAAGTCCAGTAAACAAAAAAGTCTTTGCCGTGAAACCGTTTGGAACAAGTGGGGTCAGAGTGATGAAACCGGACGGCTCAGTTCACTTTGTATTCGCCTTCGCGGTGATTGGCTGATTGCAGATTCTCAACTTGTGCAAGCTTCTTTCGCGGCAGCAGGCTCAGTCTTCTGCCCGTAATTAACCGCGCGCCGCGTTGATACGTGAAATACGACCACGCCCAATTGAACATCACCGCAAAGCGATTGCGGAAACCAATCAAAAACCAGATGTGCAGCCCCAGCCAGAACAGCCAGGCGGGAAAGCCGGACAATTTCAGTTTTCCCACGTGGGCAATGGCGGCTTTGCGGCCAATGGTGGCCATGGTGCCCTTGTCGGTGTAGTGGAATGTTTCGCGTGGTTTGCCGGCCAAGTCGTTTTGGATGTTGCGGGCGACCGATTCGCCCATCTGCATTGCCACGGGGCTGACGCCAGGCAATGGTTTGCCATCCTGAAGAAACAAGGTCATATCGCCAATCGCGAAAACATTGCTTTTGCCCGGCAGGCTTAAATCCTTTTCGACAAGAACGCGGCCAGCACGGTCAATTTCAACGCCCAGAGATTGGGTTAAGGCTGTCGCGCGAACCCCAGCTCCCCAAATTACCGTGGCGGCGTTGATTTTTTCTTCGCCAAGCTGCACGCCGGATTCGTCAATGCCTGTGACTTGAGCGCCCGTGCGAACCGCAACGCCAAGCGCAGTTAATTGCTTGAGCGCGCTTTCGGACAGATCGGGCGTGAAACTGGCAAGGATTTTATCGCCGCCTTCAAGCAAAAGAATTTCGGCGGCTTCGGGGCGAATCGTGCGAAAGTCTCGCGCCAAAACAAAGCGCGCCAGTTCGGCGATTGAACCAGCCAATTCGACGCCGGTCGGGCCTCCCCCCACAACAACAAAGGT
Organism: uncultured Heliomicrobium sp.; assembly: GCA_964639915.1. Classification (GTDB taxonomy): domain Bacteria; phylum Acidobacteriota; class Blastocatellia; order RBC074; family RBC074; genus RBC074. The sequence goes on along the minus strand of CAZXHW010000831.1, from coordinate 2,262 downwards.
CAGCAGTTCGCGGCGACGTTTTGGATCGGATTCTTTTTCAGCCGCTTCAAACGCCATCAACACGCGGCGGCGAATTTCCACCGCGTCATCCAAATCCTTCAGCCCGGGCGCAAATTGCTCCCATTCGTCGTGGCCGAAATAACTGGTTCGCCCGCCGGTCGCCAGCAACAGATAATCGTAAGCCAGCCGCTTTTCGCGCTGGCTGTCGCCCAAAATCACCTGACGACTGGCGAAATCCACACCCGTGACTTCGGCCAACATGACGGAAACATTTTTCTGCCCACGCAAAATTGCCCGGATCGGGGCGGCAATGTCGGCGGGTGAAAGTCCTGCCATCGCAACCTGATAAAGCAGCGGCTGAAACAAGTGATGGTTCGTGCGGTCAACAACGGTGATCTGAACCGGCGCTTTTTTCAGAGCTTGTGCGGCGGTCAGGCCCCCGAAACCGGCTCCGATGATGACAACGTGTGGGGCGGTAGACATGATGATTAGCTTGCTGCTGCAGCAGCAGTTGCGGCTGCTGCTGCGTCACGTTGGCGTTTTTCCTGAGCAGATAAAACCTGGCTGCCCGATGGCGTGGCGATGGAAATCAAGCCCAAGCCCATCCCCGTTAGCTTATTGTGCCAGCGCGCTTCGCCGGTTGTCGCGTCCAGGCAGAAAATTTCGCCTTTGGTGGTGGCGTAAAGCTGATTGCCGTCCAGGATAACGTTGACGAAATCCGAGCCTTTCAGCGTCGTACGCCAGACTTCTTCGCCCGTTGAACGGTTGAGTGCAATGACGGCTCCTTTGATTCCCAGGTAAATCGTATTCGAGGCCATAACAAATTCTCCTTAGCTTAAAACACGAAGCACAACACCAATCTGTTTTGTCGTCGGATGCGCGGTAATTTCTTTGAGCGCAGCCTGAAGCTGTTTTTCTTTCACTTGATGCGTCAGCAACACGATTGTAGCCGTGCCATCTTCGGTGACTCCACGTTGGGTGAAACTGTGCAAACTAACGCCATGATTGCCAAAGGCTAAGCCAAGATGGCCAATAACTCCCGGCGAATCATGAGTTTCCAGTCGTATGTAATAGCCGTTTTCCGATTCGTCAATCGGCATAACCTGGCTGACGTTCGAACTGATCGGCAGTTGAAAGTACTGCGCAAAGTCCGGCAATTTGATGGCGCTGGCAATGTTGATGACGTCGCCGACAACGGCGCTGGCGGTTGGGTAACGGCCGGCTCCCGGACCCATCAGCATGATTTCGCCGACGGCGCTGCCGCTGATGAAAATGGCATTGTTGACCCCGTCAACTCCGGCCAGCGGATGGCCAAGCGGAATCAGCATCGGATGCACGCGAACATCCAGCGCATTGCTTTCTCCGCGCTGAGCCAAGCCAATCATCTTGATTCTGTACCCGAATTCGCGCGCCAGCTTGATGTCCAGGTCGGAAATTTCCGTGATGCCCTGGCGATAGATTTTTTCGACTTCGATGGGTGCCTGAAACGCCAGTGAAGAAAGAATCGTGATTTTGTAAACCACGTCGCGGCCTTCAATGTCGTCGCTGGGATCGGCTTCGGCGTAACCGGCTGCCTGAGCTTCGGCCAGGGCATCGGCGAAAGTTTTCTGCTCGCGCTCCATCTTGGTCAGGATGTAATTCGTTGTGCCGTTTACGATTCCGGCGACGCGAGAAACGCGATTGGCCTGCAAGCCGCGCTGCAAGGTCGAAATCAGCGGAATGCCTCCGCCGACTGCCGCTTCGAAAAAGATCGTGACATTATGTTGATTGGCCAGCGCAAAAAGCTCCGGCCCGTGTTTGGCAATCAATTCCTTATTGGCCGTGACAATATGTTTGCCGCTGCTGATTGCGCGTTTGACGACTTCGTACGCCGGATCAATTCCGCCCGCAACTTCGACCAGGATTTCAATGCTGGGATCTTCAGCCAGCTTGAACGGGTCCTGGTTCATTTCGAACTGTGAAAAATCAAAGTCACGCGTTTTGCTGCGGTCGCGCACGGAAATTGCGCGAATGTCGAATTGTGGGTTGTCACGCAACAGAGCGACGACGCCTGTGCCCACCGTGCCCAAGCCAAAAATGCCAAGAGTTGTTTTTGTGCTCATAAGATCGAACTTCTGTAAATTTCAAAATTGCGGTAAGGAGGGCGAAGCTTAACTGCCGACTTCGGTCTATGCAACAGATGTTTTGGCTGCAAGCCGTTCAGTCGCCACGCGTTCAGCCACTGTTGTCTGGTAAGGCGAATGTTTGACACATTTGGCTGAG
>CAZXHW010000830.1:0-3750 GCA_964639915.1 uncultured Heliomicrobium sp. | reverse complement strand
GCACGATGCCAAAGAAAACCAGAAACATCCCTTGTCGCAAAACCATCTTCAGCACATCAGTTCGCTCGGCTCCCAACGCCATGCGAATCCCAATTTCGTGCGTGCGCTGCGAAACGGCATAGGCCATCACGCCAAACAAACCAATGGAAGCCAGTTGCTGGGCCAGCAGCCCAAATAATGTCAGCAGCTTGGCAAACAGACGTTCCATTCGCAGCGTTTCATCAGCCTGTTCAACCTGCGTCCGGACGTTAACCAACGGCAAATTCGCATCCACTTCGCGCATTGCCAGACGAACGGCGCCAACGCAATTTGCAGGGTCCCCAGTGGTGCGGACTTCTATGGTGGCGTTGCTCATCCCGCGCAGCTCTTGTCGCCAGGGCGAATAAACCGTCGGCGGAATTTCATCGCGTTGACGAGTGTATTTCGCGTCTTTGGCAAGGCCGACAATTTCGATTTCGTCCGGCTTTTTCGGATCGAACGTGAAGCGTTTTCCGACCGGGTTTTCATTGGGAAAGTATTTGTTAGCAAAGGTTTGATTGACGATCACGGCTCTGGCAGCCTTGGCATCGTCTTGCGCTGTCATCCGCCGCCCGGCCATCAGCGGAATCTGCATCGCTTCCAGAAAGTTTTCGCGGACTTGATGAATGTATCCTTCTCCGCTTTCCTTGATGCGGCCTTCAGAATCTGGCGGTGCGTTTAACGCATCTCGCAAAAACACGCTGCGCGAACTGGAACCTCGCGCCAGCAAAGCCATCCGCGAAAAGGTGGCGGCCTGCACGCCCGGAATGGCTTCCAAACGCTCCATCGCCCGTTCGTAAAGATTCACCAGCTTTTCGTCTTTATAACCAATCAGTCCGGGCTGAATGTTGAACAGCATCAGGTTCCGTGTGTTGAAACCCGGCTCGACGTGTTGCAGATTCAGCAGCGTACGCACAAACAATCCCGCGCCGATCAACAGCAATAAGGACAAGGCGACTTGCGTCACCACCAAACCCCGGCTAAGCAAGGAACGCGAGATAGCGCTGGAACCGCGTCCGCTGTCTTTCAGCGTCGGCGTCAAATCCACATTGGTTGCGCGCCACGCCGGAGCCAAGCCAAAAACGATTCCTGTTACGAGCGACAACCCCATTGTGAAAGCCAACACGCGCCAATCCAGTTGAGGCTCCAACGCGCGCATTCCGCTGCCCCCCCAATCGTTTACTGCCAGCAAACCGTCCTTGATCCACAGCGCAAACAGGATTCCCAAAGCTCCGCCAATTACTGACAACAATATACTTTCGGTCAGCAATTGCCGAATCAGCCGCCAACGGCTTGCGCCAAGCGCCAATCGGACGGCGATTTCTTTCTGTCTGGCAGCCGCTCGTGCCAGCAACAGGTTCGCCACATTCGCGCAGGCGATCAACAAGACAAGCCCGACAACGCCGAGCAGCATATAAAGCGAAGGAGCATACGACTGGCGGGTGTTCATTTCGCCCTGCCCGCCTGGGTCCAGGAACAAGCGCGGATACTGTTTCGGGTCCAGTGTATTGATTGCATTTCCGCCGGTTGCCTGGGCTTGCGCCTGACGCGCGGCACGATGCTCAACGACGGATTGATGAAATGCGCTTTCCAACTGAGCGCGGGCAGCTTCTGGTGTCGCCCCAGGCTTCAATCGCCCCATAATCCGCAACCACCAGCTTCCTGCGCCGCTCTGGTTTGAGCGCTGCGGATCAGGATAAAGTTGCGGTTCCCAGGCAAGCGGGATTATCACATCCTGCGTCGAACCCGCCTGCATCGTCCCTTCAAATCCGGAGGGTGTGACTCCGACAATCGTAAAAGCGATATTGTTCAGATTGATCTGCTTGCCAATCACCCCTTCATTGCCGCTAAACCGTTGTTGCCAGTAGCGATAGCTGATGACAGCAGCAGGGCTGGCGGAGGCTTTGTCGTCATCATCGGTCAAAACGCGACCACGCATTGCTTGCAGGCCCAACCCTTGAAAATAATTGCCAGACACCGCTTGTCCGTTGGTGACATCCGACTGGCCATCGGCGATCACATTCAGCCCGACCTCGCCAAAAACGAATATGTCCGACAACGGGCTTTCCTGTTCGCGCATTCGTTGATAGCTGATGTATGCAAACGAGGTCATGCGTCGCTGCCCTGTTGCAGGATCCGTATTGGAATTGCCGGAATAACTGCCCACGCTGAATTCACGCGGAGCTACTGACCGGAACAGCACCAGCCGCTCCGGCTCCTTGACTGGCAACATCCGCAACAGCATTGCGTCCACGATGCTGAACAACGCCGTATTTGCCCCAATTCCCAATGCCAATGAAAGCACGGCAATTACCGTAATTCCCTTTTGTCTCATCAACATTCGCAAGCCATAGCGAAGGTCTTGCCACAAAGTCCGCATATCTTCTCCTCAACGAATGGCGGAATTACTTCTGAGTTTGAAACTGCGTGTCCCAAAAATCGAATTATTTGAAGTCTTATCCAAAGCCTGTGCCAGCATTTTGGTTATGACGGATTTCCGGCAACTGTTGAATTTGCTCGGCTTGGCGTGGTGAAAGAGGAAATGCGCGCAGTCAATTGTCCGTTCGCGGGATTGGTGTTTCCCGAAAGCGGAAAGAAATCCATTGAAGTTGTTTGAATCGCTTAAATCAGTACTTGGACTTTTTCGAATCTTTTTCCAGCTTCTTGACGTGCTGGGCTGCGACTGCGGCATAGGGCCCGGAGGTGCATTTTCGATATGCGGCAACCGCCTGATCGGTTTGTCCCATTTGTTGATACGCAAGCCCCATCAAGTAATGCACGTCTTTGTTCGACGGATCAGCTTTCAGTGCGGATTGATATTCCGCCAGCGCCGCCGAAGGAGATTTCGCCTTCAAACCGCGCTGGATATGTTCTGCGGCTGATATGGCCAGTGACGCTTCACTTTTTACAATCGCTGGCGTAGGCGCAGGCGCGCTTTCAAGGGTAGGTTTCGGCTTTGCGCTGGCGACTTCGGCGGTTGGTTCAGGTACTTTCTGATCAGGAGCTTTTTGAGTGGAAACGGATGGCGATGGCGCAGCAGTTTGCGCTTGTGTTTGCATTGGAGTCGCGGAATTCACCGGCATTTGTGTCACGCTGGGCGATGGCTCGGGAATCGGGGTTGGCGTTGAAACAGGTTCCACCGCAATATTCGAGGAATTTCCAGAAGAGAAGTAAAACGCCGCGGCCCCCACAATTGCCAGCACACAAACAGCGGCCAAAGCCACGAGCTTCATCGGTGATTTCTGTTTGATTGCAGCCGTCGGAAGAGAAGTCTCTTTTGTTTTATGTTTCAATGGGTCAGTCGCTGCTGGAATCGTTGTGGCTTTGGTGTTGTACTTCAGCGGGTCCGTGGCTGGTTCTGAAACCTTTCCGGTCGGACCGGGCTTTGTCGGCAGATCGTTTGTATCCAGTGCGTCGGGCGAAAGCACCTCGGTTTTTCCGTAAACATCTGCGGTTCCAGGCGTAAACAAAGGCTCTGTCCCAATCGGAGTAATGTTCGTTTCATACGACTTCGCAGGCGCAATTGGCGTCCCGCACATCACGCAGAATTTGACGTTTTCAGGCAATTCGCTTCCGCACTTCGTGCATTTAGCAGCCGACATTTGTCTCTTCCTCCAATTCTTAGGTTTAGCCCTTTTTCGGTCACTTCAACTAATTTCAGTCCACTTCTGGTTGCCGCGAAGTATAAACCATCACGAATTTTTCGTTCGGATCCGTCTTTTCGGCAAAGGG
>CAZXHW010000829.1:0-3751 GCA_964639915.1 uncultured Heliomicrobium sp. | reverse complement strand
ACACGGGCGATTTGCAGGCCGGGTTTTCGCCAGGCATTGGATTTGGGCTGGGCTGGGCTGTGGTTCGGAACGTCGAGGGAATGTTTCGGTTAAATTCCATCGGCACATTTGGGCACGGCGGTTTATGGAAAACTTACGGCTGGGTTGATCCGAAGAAAGAATTGGTCGGCGTGATTCTGATGCAGAGGCTGAGCAGTGATGGTGATCTGGCTGATGAGTTTAATGCGTTTATGACGATGGCTGCTGTGGCGATGAACTGAGCTTTTGGGACAGAGGGATTGAGAGAAGGAGAGACGGAGGGAATGAACAATCAGGAAGCTTATTCTCCCCGTCTCTCAATCCCTCCGTCTCTATCACTGCTTCAGTACAAAGATCACCTGCGGGTCATCTTTGTTGTCGTCATCAGCATTCACGCCACGCAGGAAGTTTTTCATGATGCCTCCGCCGTCAGTGGCAAAAAGCGTCAGTTGGTCAGAAACGATGTGAGCGCGAATGGTTGCGCGCGGTAGTGACGCCGACCGGATGAAGTTGATGACTTCTTCATTGCGGTCGGCAATGTGCGTCAAATTCCAGGTTCCAGCTTCAACTGTAGGCGGACCCTGGTTGTTTCTATACCCACGCATAATCCAGGAGCCATTCGGATTGATCTGAAGCTCCATCGTAAAGCCGGTTTTATCCCATTCGTCGTAGTTCGCATGAACAATGCCAATCGAGTTCATCGAATACATAACCTTCCATAACCCGACGAAGTTTTCAGCCAGGGAAAGCTCGTTCAAACGCGTATTGGCAGGCGGCGGATCATGCCAGCAGACACGCGGTTCAACGTCTTCATCACAATGAACCGGATTATATGGATAACCGTCGTCGCCGTACCCGCTGAAACGATGCGCTTCCAGCATAGAAGCCGATGGTGGCCGGGTTCGGATTAACTCGTTGCCGTCAATTCGGCCTTCTTCGTCTTCACCCGCCAGCGGAATGGTGGTATCCCAATAAGCCGCAAACGATACATTCCAATGCCAGCGATTCGTGGTTGAGTTTAGAGAACGGCCAATGCCAGCAATCTTCCATTCGGGCATCAACAGCAACGCTCGACCAGGAAGCGATGCCTTCCAGGAATTGAAAGCTTCGGTTGCAGAAGATCCGCCACTGAAAACCAGGGCATCTTCGGGAATCGCCGCCGCTCCGCCTTGAAACCCATAATCGTGTGCGCGTTCGGCTGGTCCTCTTCCAGCCAAGTCAATCTTGTCCGTGTAATTCCAGGCTGCCATTTCGCGAGCCAAAAAATCACTGGCTTTGGTCAGGCTGATGCTTGTGCCAAGCGGGCTGCGGCCACGTTGAAGCCTGTATTGACTTATTAACTCCAAAAGCTGGTGCTCTTCGTTTTCAAGCGGAAGCGCTGAATTTGAAGTTGGTGGCGTGCTGCCCGGAGGCGTTGGAGCCGGTGTCGGCGTGGGAGTCGGTGTTGGTATTGGAGTAGGAACAGGAGTTGGAGATGGTGTCGGAGTTGATGGTGGTCTGGGTGTCGGAGTCGGACTAGGAGTGGGAGTCGGGGTGGGCGTTGGGGCAGGGGCAGCAGAAGAAGAAACTGTTAAAACGACGAAAGCGCCAAAAACTGGTCCGGGGTCTGTAGCGGGCATTGCTACACGAACCGGTTGGCCATTGAACGTTCCGGTCGCGACCGGAGCGCCAAAGAAATCATTGACGTTGCGGACTTCGTAACGCGCTCCCTGGGCAAGCACGCCAGTCAGATCAACATCCACAGTCTGGTTTTTGTCCCAGTTGAAGATGGTGATATTGGCACGGCCAGCTTCGTAACGATTGGGGCGGACAAAGGTTTTGACGCCGCTGGGTTGGCCGTTTGTTTTGATTGTGAATTGGCTGGCGGAATCGAATCCGCTGGTTTGTTTCCAGGTGTTGAAATTGTATGGCGTGAAGCCAACGCCTCCGCTGTACAAAAACGGAGTTGGATTGGCAGTACTTGTTGCCTCCAGGTACGTATTGTTATTCCAATTGTAGGCTGAACTTGGAATCCCAGATGGCAAACCCAGCGTCACCAAATTCTGGGTGCCGATCATCGTGTTGCCTGTGGCGACGACGGATTCCCATTCCTGAATCCAACTAACCACAGATCCGCCAGCCATGTAATTGTCGCGCAGCACAACGTCTTTGCTGTTTTTGGCCGAGTAGTACAATCCCAGATTCGTCGTGTTTTGTAGGCTTAGCGGGTGGTAAAGATAGTTGTTGATGATCTCGACGCGTTCCGATGGTTTCAAGCCACCGATCAAAACGTTGTTGTAATCGCTGTTTGATGGATACGCGGGAGAACCATTGCCGAAGATCGTATTGCCTTCGATGTGAAAGCCTTTGATTGCGCCATTTTCTGTGTACGCGTGAATGCCATAGCCGTACTGATTGAACACGATGTTGTCGGTCATGATCTTCATGCCGGTTTCGTTCTGCGCGTAAATGCCATGGCCGTGGCCGCGATCCCCGCTCGGCGCTTGCCAGCCGTTGCGGTAAATAATGCAGCCGTAGATTTCTGAATCCGTTGCCGGGGTCCACATGCCTGCCGCGACACCCGTATCGTGAATGATCAAGTTGATGAACTTTGTGTTCGGACCATAAACGTTGACGCCAGCAGGCCGGGTTTTTGTCCGGTCAGGATCGGAACATGTCAGTTCCAGGCCCCAGAAATTCGTCCATTCGCTTTCGGGAATCAGCACCGCCCAGGCGTTCAGCGGAACGTCCAGGATTACCCGTTCGCCGGGATAGGCGCGGATCGTGATTGGCGCGCTAGCCGTTCCACGCACAGAGCAGCGAAACTCGTTGGCCGTATATGCTCCGCCGCGAATCCAGATGGTGTCGCCGGGTTTGGCCGGGCTTTTGCCGTATGTCAGCGCCGTCGCAATATCCAGTGGACGCGCTTGAGAACCGTCGCCAGATGGCGAACCGTTCAGCGTGACGTAAATTCCTGGTAAATTTCCAGGCGGCAACGGCGTTGGCAAAGGTGTTGTCGTTGGCGAAGGCGTGGGAGTGCTGACAGGTGTCGGCGTTGCAGTGGGCGCTGGCGTTGGAGTCGCTGTTGGAACCGGTGTTGGCGTCGCGGTTGGCGAAGGTGTTCCGCCGAGCGTTTTGGCGGTCACAACTTCAGACAAAGCCTGCTGGCCGCCTAATGTCGAAATTGCTTTGAGTTGGTAGTAATAGGTTGTCCCCGATGTCAGTCCAACATCTGTATGAGAAGACGCATTGGCAGCAGCAGAGCGAATTACCGCAAAGCCGCTGTCCTGCGAGAGCGACCGTGAAATTTGCACTGTGCTGACGTTGGTCACATTGACCAATCGCCAGGAGATTCCAATGGAGGTTGTAGACAGCGAGGAGGTGGAAACGTCAATTCGCGGCGGAGCCGCAGCCGCCATCAGCCGTCCGAACAGGGTAGGTGCGTTGACAACGGCGATTGCTGCCAGACACACAGCCAGCATGCGAACCGTAAGAGAGTTGATTGCCGTTCGCTGAAACTTGGGATTCGATTTGGAGTTTGCTTTTAGTGATTGATCTTTGGGGGCTGGCACCGTACGTACTACTTGATTGTCCATAATACTCGCTGGGGCACAGCGTGGAATTTAGAAATCGCGGGAGAGTCCTTAAAATTGCGCCTTGAGTTCATTAGTCCATCTGCCATCGGGGGGCAAATTTCACGAACCCGACAAGGAAACCCAGACCGTAGCTCAAATGAAGTGAGGCAAACACGGCC
>CAZXHW010000828.1:0-3762 GCA_964639915.1 uncultured Heliomicrobium sp. | reverse complement strand
TTGCGCTGGTCACGGCGCGCTTTTAATCCGGCGAAATCTGCGTCTGCTCCAAGCGGGCCAGTGGAAAACAATCCCCAGTACGCATGAAACCCCAGCGCCGCCAGCACCGTCAGCGCGAACGCCCATCGCACCCATCGCAACCGTTGGCTGGTCAATCGAGGGCCAAAATCTTCTTGCAGGTTTGGCGGAAGATTCGGATCAGTCTGCGCTGTTGCGCGCGCGCGATATCGCCATGCTGACAAAAACAGCGACAATACCAAGCCAAACAACCCAAAAAGCAAAACCAGCGTTGCGACGAATGGAAAATTCATAGGCAGGGAAAAAGGCAGTAAACAGGATTTACACGATTGAACAGGATTGGCTCAGAAAATCGAAGGTAGAATTTATCCTGCAAAATCCTGATCATCCTTTCTAAAATTTTCAATCGTTCATTTTCACTTCCAGCAGCAATTCGACATCGCCGAATTGCAGCCGGTCACCGTGGCGGACGATTTTACGGTCGGCGGGTTCAAGCTGCACGCCGTTGATCAACGTCCCGTTGGCGCTGTTGCGGTCGGCAAGTTCCAATGTGCCGTCGCCGCGCAAAACAAACGCCGCGTGAAAATTTGAAACCGACAGATCGTTGATGTGTATTGGATTTGCTGAATTGCGGCCAATCCCAACAGCGTCAGAATGGGTTTTCACCATCGCGTGGGCCTGCCATTTCTTCGACAGGTCGCGCACCGTTACTTCACAGCTTTTTTCTGCAACGGTTTCAGCCGCCGCCGGAAATTCACGGTTGAACTGGGGCGAATCCAACACGGCGGCTTTGGCTTCGCCAAATTCGGCGCGCACTTCCAATCCGCGCGTGAAAGCATCGTAAGCGATCTTGACCTGAACGATTCCAGCCGTGTCGTACCGGCGATTGTAGATGTATTCGTAAATATTGGTGGTCAGTTCGCGTTCCAGAAATTCGCGGCGCGGTGCGCCCATTCGCGTGTACGTTTCAAAATCGTACCGAAGCGTCACCAAATTTGGCGCAACGATTTTTTGCCCTTCGTGGCGCAGGTTTTCATCAACGGCTTGTTCCAGATGCGGAATCAACGCCGCCAAGTCTGTGCGCGGCACGGCCGTGCGCCGCAAAGCAAAATCAATTACGCCGCCAATGCGTTCAAAAAATCGCCGGATGAAAAACTCGGCTCGATTGGTGACTCCAGTAATTTTTGGTTCTCCGCTCATAACGTTTCGCTCAGCAGTTTTCATACGCGCCGTTTTACGAATCCCTTTTGCGCGAAGTTCTTGCCGATTTTCTAATCGGCTAAACTGACATCTGATTGGCTAAGTTCGCGGAACAGCCACGCTTTTGCTTTTGCCCATTCACGCTTGATCGTGATTTCGGAAAGCCCCAAGACTTCGGCGGCTTCTTCAGTGCTTAGCCCACCGAAGTATCGCAGCTCGACAATTTTGCTTTTACGGTCATCAATTTTTTCCAGCCGCTCCAGCGCCTGATGCAATGCCAGCAGTTCAACGGAATTCCCATCGCTAACAGCCAAGCCTTCATCCAGCGTCACTTGGACAGCTCCGCCGCCGCGTTTGGCATATTGTTTTGATCGGGCGTGATCTACCAGCAGATGGCGCATGACCTGAGCTGCGATGGCGAAAAAGTGCGCCCGGTTTTGCCAGTCCACATTTTGTTGATTGACCAATCGCAAGTAGGCTTCGTTGACCAGCGCATTGGTTTGCAAGGTATGAGATGCGTTTTCACGGCGCATATACCGTTTTGCCAGGTCGCGCAGTTCATCGTAAACCAAAGGCATGAGCTGGTTCAGCGCGTCATTGTTTCCATTTCGCCAATCAGCCAGCAGTTGAGTGACGTTTGATGAGGTAGCAACTGGGGTCGTCATAAAGTGTTTTCCTGTGATTCGTTTTGTATATTGACTGGGCAAGGAGTTCGATCACGAAACCCACAATCGGATCAACTCGCGATGGATTATAACGCCAGCCGGAATTTCCTGCCCAAGCCAAACTCGGTATCAACGCAAAAACTCTTTTGACCTCATTTCGTTTCGGCCTTAACGCCGCCCAAAATAAAAATGGCGCACCCAGGCGATTACAGGCCTGATGCGCCGCGTTGTTTGCCGCAATCAATTTATTTTCGGCTCATGACATAAACGCCGCCGGAATATGACCCAGCATACAGGCGATTGGAATCGAAAGGATCTCCGGTCATTGCATACATTTTCAGGCTGGGCAATTGGCTGATGTCCATCTTGTCCCAGTTTTTTCCGCGATCTTTGGAGTGAAACATCGCGCTTCGGATTTCGTCGTACAGATACAATTCATCAGGATTGGCTTTGCTAACGACCAGCCCACCAACATTGACCATCTGTGGCATTCCCCCGCCGCGATGTTCCCAGGTTTTTCCGCCATCCAATGAGCGGAAAAAACCGGCGTTGGTTCCAAGGTAAACCGTCTCGCCATAACGCGGATCGAAAAGCACTGACCGAACACTTTTCACGTCTTCGTCAAACACAACTTTCCGAAAGCTGGCGCCATTGTCGCGCGAAATGAAAACTCCATCATTCGTGGCGACATAGATCACTCCGGGAGCTTGCGGACTGGTCGCAATCGAATTGATCGCGGATTGGGAAATGGACTCTTCGCTATTTTCACTCAATCGAATCTTGAGCGGCTTCCAGCCTTTCTTTTCGTCTTCCGTGAAAAAGAACCCATCCCACGTCGAAACAATCAGCCAATCAGCCTGGCCGTCTTCAAGACGGGCCGTCAACGGAATGATGTTAAAAACCTGGCTCTGCAAATCAACACGGTCGCTGACAGGTTTTGGCGGAGGCTCAACTTTCTTCTTTGCTTGCGAAGATTTGGCGGCTGTTTTTGATTTCGGAGCCGGCTTTGACGGAGCCTTCTTTGTACGAGTCTGAACAACGCGCTTAATTGATTTTGCGGGAGATTTTCCCTTTTTCCGCTGTAGCGGAACAATTCGCGGACGAGTCGAAGGCTTTGGCGCTTCAACAACGGGCTTTTCGGCAGCGTCTTTCAAGGCTGCGTCAATTTCAACCGGCTCTTCGCGCTTCAGTTGCGCCCAGTTGCGCCCGTGATCATCGGATCGGAACAAACCGTGGTTCGTTCCGGCGTAAATCACTTCCGGTTTCGCCTGCGATTGATAAAGCGAATAAACGTCCCGCACGCCCATTCCATTCATGGACTGTTGCCAGGTAGTGCCGCCGTCTTCACTGACAAACAACCCACCATTCAATCCATCGAAAAGCACGCCTGCATAAACGCGCCCACGTTCTTTGCTGTCAGCCAATACGGTTGGAACTCGGCGATTAATGAACCCGGCATTGCTGGCTTCAAACCCTTCGCCGCCGGTCAAACTAATCAGTACACCGTGATCTTGCGTCCCAAGAAAAACACGGTCCGGTTCAGATGGATGAATCGCCACGGTATTGACAACCAGTTGGGCCGAAGTCACTTGCCGCCAGGTGTCTTGCTGGCCGTCTTGCGTTGAAACCCACAAGCCTTCGGTCGTCGCTGCAAAGATTGTTTGTGGGCGCGTTGGGTGACGATAAATCATGTGCGTGCGGCGGCTGCTGTAGGGAATTCCCTGAAACTTCGTCCATGCGTTTCCGGCATCGCGTGAACGATAAATGCCGCTGCAGGCGCTCATCAAAACTGTATTCGGATCGTCCTGATCAATTTGAATCGTGAAAATGTCGGAATCATCAATCATTCCCACTTCTTTGTGGCCAGTTCGTTTCCAGG
>CAZXHW010000827.1:0-3763 GCA_964639915.1 uncultured Heliomicrobium sp. | reverse complement strand
TCAATCCAGTAACGATCAGGAAGCTTTTCTTCCAGCGCAACCATCGTTTTTTCAGGCGTGCGCGTGCTGACATATCCCCAGCGATTAGTGACACGATGTACGTGGATATCAACACTGATGCGTGGCTGTGCGCAGGCTATCCCCAAGACCAGATTGGTGCATTTCGGGCCAACGCCTCCAAACGAAAGCAATACATCGGATTCGCAAGGCAGATCGCCCTGGTATTCCTCCACCATACGGCTGGCGAGTTGATGAATTTGCTGTGCCTTCTGTTCGTGAAAAGTAGAAGCCCGAATCAATTGATCCAATTCCTTCAGGGAAAGCTGGCTAACTTCCTTCGCTGTGCGTGCGTGCGCAAAAAGTTTGCGCGCCGCCGGGATCGTTACTTCATCGCGCGTTCGGATGGAAATCATGCAGGCCACCAGTTGCTCAAACGGAGAGTTAAAGCCATCTTCGGCCAGTTCAAACATTGCAGCTTTGGCGAAAGGGCGCACAGCAACGCGAAGGCGAGGAATCACCTCTTCAATATCAAAAGGCTGTTTTTTCACTCCCGTCATTTGATACGTTTCACTTTCCATCATTCCTCAGCTACAGCGATAGTTTCTTTAAGGTGCGTTTGAGCAAGGCAAAGTCCTCTTGCTTATAAGTGAGCCCACGACTTGCAAGTTGCGTTCTGTTCTTACCCAGCGGCTGGCTATTCGCCGTTCCGATCCTGAAGTTTTCAAAATGGAGGGGCTAGCAGATGGCTTTTTTGCTTTAACAGTCCGCACAATGTCTCACAGGGGTCAGAAATGCTCTTTCAATGTTTGTAAATTCCTGAAAGGCAGTTTTCCCCTGTTCGCGCGCAAGACAGGAGTGTCGGTGATTCATACTTCGACTCGGAGCTTCTCAACGCAATTTGCATTGTTCGCACTGGGATTTTCGATTCTGCGAATAGAAGGCCAATGTTTAGTCAAGGCACGAGATTTGTGTTGAGTTCAAAGCCGATGAGATTTCGTTTTTGCCTTCGGGCGCTTAAACAATGAATCGCAAAATTAAGGAGAGTAGTTATGAACGCTTTAGAACTGTTGAAAAAAGATCATCAGACCGTTGCTTCTCTGTTTGAACAAGCCGAATCCACTGAAAAAGAATCGCAAAAAAAACGCCTGTTTGAACAAATCGCCACCGCCCTTGAAACGCATACCCATATTGAAGAGACAATTTTTTATCCTGCTTTACAGGAAGAAGAAGAGTTGAAAGACCTGGTTATGGAAGCGTTTGAGGAACACAAACAAGTCAAAACGCTGATCCGCGAAATAGGGAATTTGGCCGATGGCAGTGAAAAATTCGACGCCAAACTGAAGGTCATGAAAGAAAACGTCGAACATCACGTCGAAGAGGAAGAGACTGAAATGTTCCCGAAAGTGGAAAAGGTGTTCGATGAATCCCAATTGGAAGAACTCGGGCAGCAGATGGAAGACGCCAAGCTCAAGTTTGGAAAACAGCGGCGTTCAGCCAGCTCTGGTGCGCGCAAATAAGTGGCTTAAAATGGGAAGTTACTAGAATACCGCCGCGCTTCCGCAATCTATCGTTAGTTTGTGGGCGCGGCGGAAATTCATCTACAGGTCAGGCCGCTGTAAGCATCTATTTGCTGAGTTGCAGCAGGAGTAATCATCAATCCATGGTAGAAATAATTGGCTGGACCAGTTCGCTTATCCTACTGCTGACGATTGCCAAACAGATTTACAAGCAGTGGCAAGAAGAGTCGAGCGAAGGGGTTTCGAAATGGCTTTTTATTGGACAAGTCGCGGCTTCCACAGGCTTCGCAATCTATAGTTGGATGGTCGGCAACTGGGTTTTCGTCGTTACTAATTTTTTGATGTTGATCAGCGCATTCATAGGCTTAGGCATTGTGCTTCATCACCGTCACCGCCCAACGTCATCCGCCGATCCTAGCCAAACGAGGACTGTCCAAGGACATCAGACATAAGAAATCAAATGCAGCCAAAGAACGAAAATCTGCATGGCAATGTGCCGGATGAATGCGCTGTCACTTTGCTGATGATTGATGTCATCAACGATCTTGAATTTATAGGCGGTGATAAATTGTTACAGTTTGCGCTTCCTGTGGCAGAAAGAATTGCGCAACTAAAGCGTAACGCCAAACAGCTCGGCATCCCTGTCGTTTACGTTAATGATAATTTTGGCAAATGGCAGTCTGACTTCAGAAAGCTGGTCACGCATTGTTTGAAAGATGGCGTTCGCGGGGAACGTCTGGTTCGGCTGCTTGCGCCGGACGAAGATGATTACTTCATCCTGAAACCGAAACATTCAGGCTTTTATTCTACGACGCTTGATCTACTGCTGAAATATCTGCAAACGGAAACTTTAATCCTGACTGGCTTAACCAGCGATGTTTGCGTTTTGTTTACGGCAAATGACGCATATTTGCGGGACTATAAGCTGATTATTCCTTCTGATTGTGTTGCAGCAATTGATCCTGAAGAAAACAAATATGCCTTACGCCAAATGCAACGAGTGCTCAAAGCCAATATTCAAGATTCTATGGAATTTGATCTCAAAGGATTGAAGCGGCGGCGCTGCTCGTAGCTCTATCTGGAAGGCAGAAAAACGATAAAACGGCCTGGAACATTTACTAGCAAGGTAAAGTTCTCAGGCCGTCGTTTTTTACAAGCGATGACTATAGGTTTTTCAGCCAGATGTTGCGATATTCAACTTTCATCGGCGGTCCTTGGTGAAGCTGGAAGCCCAGCAATCCGCCCATCGCTCTGCCAGCCGGGTCGTCATCAATCGCTTCGGCCATCAAGTGGCCGTTCAGAATGTGCGTCAGCCGATTACCGCGCGCAATGATATGAAGTTGATTCCAGTCAGTCGCTTTAATCGCAGCTTTTAGGTCATCTCCGCTGCGCAAATTGGCGACGATCTGCTTTTTGCCGGGAACCAGTTGCGTCACTTGGCCGCGCAAAGCCAAAAATCCGCGTCCACGCTCTTCATAAAGTTGCCCGGTGTACTGGTTGGTGAAATCAATGTCCGCCTGGTAACCCTTCAACACCCATTTGCCGACGTCAGGCAATTCAATGCTGCGGTATTGCACGCCGCTGTTGGTAGAGTTGATGCGGTATTCCAATTTCAATTCAAAATCGCCCGGTTGGCTGCCTCGATAAATGATAAATGTGTTTAGCTTTAACGCCTTTTCAGCAGTGCTTTCGCCAATGATGGAATCATTTTCCGCTCGCCAGAAGTCCGGATTGCCATCCCATCCCTTCAGCGTTTTCCCGTCGAAGATTTGAGTAAAGCCTGTGTGATCTTCCGCCGCCATAGCTTCGATGCCGGTGCGCATGCCGCCACCCTGTGGACGGCCCTGGCCACCTTGTGGAGGCGGACCTTGCTGAGCAACGACTGCAAAAGTCAAAAGTGTCGCCGCAAGCAAGGCGGCAGAGATTGCGATCAATTTTTTCATCGGGGTCTCCCTTGGTGCTGTACCGCGTGCGTGAGCAAGCGGTTGATTTGATTTCAAGTCGCTCGCTTACGCGCGGTATTGATTCAGACTGTTTCCCACTGCCGGGTCTTCGCGGATTTCAGAACGGCATCGCAAACCAAATCCGTCGCCAAGCCATCGCGGAATGTCGGTCCAACTTCTTTGCCTTCGCCGACACCTTGCAGGAAGTCTGCGAATTGATGGGTGAAACTATGTTCGTAACCGATTTGCAAACCCGGAACCCACCAATGGCTCATGTAAGGATGATCACCGTCGGTGATGTGA
>CAZXHW010000826.1:0-3767 GCA_964639915.1 uncultured Heliomicrobium sp. | reverse complement strand
AGCCATTGAATTCAAACGTCACTGACGTGACGTGAAGGGCTTTTCGCGTTACCCGGCATTGAAATGCCGGGCTAAATTCAACCACCGCTACGCGGCGAAGAGCAGACTGAGATGATGCGGCTTTCGACTTTCATCAAATTCAAATCAGGCAATGCTTCGTAGCAAGCCTTTCGCTCCCAGCATGACCAATCGCGGCTGCGAAGCGACCAACCGCAGATACATTTGCGCCAGATCGTCTCGCGTTTCGGCGGAAAGAACGCCTTTCAGTTCGCCGTCCATAAAATCAATCAGCCGGTCGTAATCGGCATCTGTAAATCCGTCGAGCACGCGCCGAACCAGCAAGTGCAAATCCAGTTCGCGCTTCAGCCCTTTGCTTTCTTTGCCGACGCTTCGGCCTTCCAGGATTGCTTCGACCACTGCGCGCACCCCGCGAAAGCCAGTGACGACACCGCCAACCGTGGTTACTTTGACCTGCGCGGTTGAATCTCCGACCAGAAATACGCGGCGGCTGACTTCTTTCACTTTTGCCGAATACTCGTACTTGTGCATCGGCACCTTTGAAGCCTGGTATTCCAACGGCTGCCAACCGTGTTCATCTAAAAACGATTTCAAATTGACGCCCGCTTGTCGCGCGTCGTCGGCAATCAAACCCACAGCGGCGATGTCTTCGGATTCCGGAATCAGCCAGTAAAAGTATTTTGTCCGCGCCACGTCAAACCAGACCTGATACGTGTTGCGACTGATGCCTTTTGGCAGCTTCACACGCGCTTGCAACAACGACGTGTGAAAGTGCCCGTTGTACGAAGCCGCTTTGGCCACCGCACTGTAAACGCCGTCAGCGCCAATCAGATAATCGGCCATTTCGCGTTTGTCTTCGCCGGTTTCCAGGTTGCGGTAAGAAATCGCAACACCGTTTTTGCCGGAAGCAAACGACTGAAACCGGCGGTTCAAAGAAATTTTTACGCCCGATTCCTGTGACATGCGCGCCAGCATCAGAATCAACTTTTCCCGCGCAATAATCAGATCAGGGCGATCCAGCTCCATCTTGGAGCTTCTGGATTTTGAAAACAGATCAATGTGTTTAACTTCGTTGAGAATGATCTCGTGCGGGACAAATCCCAGCACTTCGTTGATTTTATCCGTGACGATCAGCGTTCGGACTGCCGGGTCCAGTTTTGCAGATCGTTCCAAAACTTCCACCTCGTGTCCAGCTTTTGACAACAGGTACGCAGCTAACAGCCCTGACGTCGAAGCGCCTGCAATAACAATTTTCATTGTTGATGAAAAACACCGGTGGGGGCCGGTCCTACTCCTTACGGGGATTTTTACGTGAGATTTAGCAGGGGCAATATACTTTCGGGCAATTAATGAGGCAAGAAGCTTTCTTTTTTCTTTTACAGCTTTTTCTGGCGCGTTTCCCATTTGCCACGAAAGCTGATCCAGAACGAAAGCAGAATCAAATATAGGTCCACCCGAAAGCTTTGTTTTCGTATGTAAAGCAAATCGTAGCGGAATTTTCGCTGCGCGACGGAATCTTTGGGGATGAAAATCGTCGCCACGCTGGTCAGCCCGGGGCGCGCGGCCAAACGCTCTATAAACCCGCGAACTTGTTCATACTCCAAACGCTTCCCTGTTTCGTCGTAAATGATTTCGCCGACGGCCAAGGCTCTGGGACCAACAAAGCTCATTTCGCCGCGTAAAATGTTGATGATTTGCGGCAATTCGTCCAGACCTGTTGCGCGCAACAAACGGCCCACTTTGGTAATGCGCTGATCGTTTTCTTCCGCCTGTTTCAGCCCGAACTTGCGATCCGCATCGGCGATCATGGTTCGAAATTTCAAAACGGAAAATCGTTGGCCGTGCCTGCCCCAACGCTGCTGGCGGTAAAAGATCGGGCCGCCGTCTTCCAGTTTGATCAGGATCGCCACCAGAATCGAAAGTGGAGCCGAAAGCAGCAGCATCAAAAAGGAAAGAATGATGTCCAAAGGCCGCTTTAACGAAGGCTCGCGGTGATTGCGCGAACGAAAAAAAGAGCCGACATCAATTCCGTTTTGCCCGGCAGGCAAAACAGCTTCATCAACGGATGATTGGTAAAAGTTTGGATTCATAATGTGGGGTTATGTCCGGTTCAGTGTTTAGCTCCCGCCACTTCGTGCAGGAGTTCGTTATATTTCGCAGTCAGTCTTTGACGACTAAGATTTTCTTCAACGTAGCGGCGGCCATTGGCTCCGAACTGCCGAAGCTTTTCCGGCTGTCCGGCCAAATGCTGAATCGCCCTGGCCATCGAAGCTGGATCTTCAGGCGGTACGCCCAACCCGCAGTTTGCGAGTTTGATCAAGGAAGCAATTTCCGAATCCAGCGGCACCGAAGCCAGCACAGGTCGCGCGCTGGCCATAATCGAATAGGTCTTGCTGGGAACATTTAACTGCCCCAATTGTTTGTTCAGCGTCACAAGCGACAAATCCGCAGCGCCCAACATTTCGGGCAACACTTCTTTGGATTGCGTAGGCAGAAAGCGCACGTTGTTCAAACCCAGTTCTTTTGCTCGATTGACCAAACCGGGCTTGGCATTTCCTTCGCCAACAATCAGAAATTGAATGTTCGGGTCGTGCTGCAACAAGCTGGCCGTTTCAACAACGTTATCCAACATTGCGATAAAGCCCAGATTTCCGGCAAACATCACGACAAAATCGCCGTTCAACCCGTTGGCTTTGCGAAAACTGTTTTGTTTTTCCACAGGGCGAATTGTTTCGACGTTGGCCCAGTTTGGAATCACTTCGATTTTTTCTTCAGGAACGCCTTTGCGCAGCAAGTTCTCTTTCATCCCTTCGGAAAGAACCGTCACGCGGGAAGAAACGCGGTAGATGAATTTTTCCAGGTACTTGAAGGTGCGAATCAGCAACGAGCTGCGCAATTGGTCAATCAGCACCAGGCAATCCGGCCAAACGTCCTGGACGTTGAACACCATCGGCACGCGCCGCGCCAGGCTGACCAGCCAGCCGGAAAACCCAACGGTGATCGGCGGATTGATACACAAAATCACATCCGGTTTTTCGGCCATCAACCCGCCGACAACGGACATAAATGTGTAGCTCAAATAGTTGATGCTGCGCTGAAACCCACTGGGATTCGGCGGAACGTAGACAAAGGTTCGCCACAAATCCACGCCATTGAAGTTGCTGCGATGAATGAGTTTGCCGCGATATTCCGATGCGATTTCCTTGCCGCCATAATGCGGCATGCTGGTGACCACCGAAACCTGATTTCCCTTTGCCTCCAAGTCGGTCGCCAAATCCGTCACCAACGGACCCGTGCCGGTCAGGTCAGGATGAAAGCGCATGTGGAGAATCAGAATTCGCATTCCACCTCTCCAGCCCCAACGGGGCGAAATGTAAAAGCCAGGCGCAACGCGCCGGGGAGAATGCCACCGCGACCACTAAGCCCTGAAAGGGCGGAATAAAGCATGGCGTTATGTCGCCCTTTCAGGGCTTGCGAGAAATTCCAACTGCTACCCAGTGCGTTGCACTGGGCTGTTTTAGCTCGCCCCGTTGGGGCTGAAAACTCCCAACGCATCAGACTTTCTCCACCAGATAATTTCCGATTGCCAGCACGTCCATCTTTGTCCGCTGAAAACAATCAATCGCTTCTTCGGGTTTGCAGACAACAGGTTCGTTGTCGTTAAAGGAGGTGTTCAAAACTACGGGAACGCCGGTCAGGCGGTCGAATTCCGTGATCAATTGCCAGTACCTGGGATTCTGATCGCGGTT
>CAZXHW010000825.1:0-3776 GCA_964639915.1 uncultured Heliomicrobium sp. | reverse complement strand
CGGTCTGGATTACGCAGCGCTTGGAAATCACGAATTCGATTTCGGCAACGACATTTTGATTCAGCGAATGAAAGAATCGAAATTCGTCTGGCTTGGCGCCAATGTCATGGACCGCAACACCAACAAATCTTTCAACAGCATGCCGCCTTACATCATTCGGAAATTCGGAAATATCAAAATCGGGATTCTGGGGTTGCTGACAACTGATACCGCCACCAGTTCCAGTCCGGGGAAGAACATTAGATTCGTTGATCCGATTGTGACGGCCAGGCGACTAGTGCCGAAAATGCGCGCCGAAGGAGCGACAATCATCGTTGCCGTTACGCATTTAACGATGCCAACCGACAAGGAACTGGCGAAGACTGGCCTGATTGACGTAATTCTCGGAGGCCACGAGCACGAACTGTTGCAGTCCCAGGCTGGTCGGACACCGATTTTCAAATGGGGATCGGACGCCAGAATTCTTGGACGCATTGATTTGAATATCAACGCTGTCACGCGACGGCTTGAGAGCATTGATTGGGCAGGAATTCCTGTAACCGATGCAACGCCTGACGACCCGAATGCAGCAGCAGTGATTGCCACTTACGAAACCAAGCTTTCTGCAGAACTCGACAAACCTCTCGGTAACACAACCGAAGCGCTTGATGGGACGAATCTTGGCAGCCGCACGAGGGAAACCAACCTGGGCAATTTGATCGCTGATGCGTTTCGCGAAGGCACAAAGGCCGACATTACAATTCTCAATGGCGGTTCGATCCGCGCGAACACAACATTTGCTGTTGGCCCAATCAGCAAACGCGATGTCGTTTCCATGCTGCCGTTTGAAAATCCGATCATCAAAATTGAAGCCACCGGCGCACAGGTGAAAGCCGCTCTGGAAAACGGCGTCAGCCAAGTGGTCGAAACCACCGAAAGCGGGCGCTTTCCTCAAGTGGCGGGCTTGCAGTTTGAATACGACGCGCGCAAACCTGCTGGCTCGCGTGTGGTCAAAGTGACAATCAATGGTCAGCCGCTGGACGAAAAGAAAATCTACACGATGGCTTCGCCAGGATTTCTGGTGGATGGCGGTGATGGGTACACAATGTTCAAAACTTCGAAAGTGCTGATTCAGCCGGAATCGGCGGCGATTGATAGCGCAATGCTTTCGGATTTCATTACTGCCGCTGGAACCGTTTCGCCGAAAACTGAGGGACGAATCAAGCGGCTCGACCAGCCTTGATCAACAATCCCACAATCAGCAGTAAGCTGAATGCTGAAATCACCGCTCCGTTGCGCGCCGCCGGAGCGGTGTATTTCATTTCAACCCGGTGATTCCCCGCCGTCAGCACAACGCCGCGCAAAAGATAATCCGCCGTGTAAATTTTTGCTGGTTGGCCGTCCACAGTCGCTTGCCAGCCGGGATAGTTGATTTCGCTGGCGACCAACACGGCAGCTTTGTCGGCTTTCGTTTCAATAATCAGCCGGTTGGGTTCGTAGCTGATAATGCGCGCAACGGAATCTTCGCTGAGTTTGTCTGCGGTTAGATTGCTCAGTTCGTTCGGAGGCGCTTCCAGCAAAGCGACTTCCTTCGGAGCAAACAGCTTTTCGCTTTGGCCGCGAATGCGTTTGAAAGCGTCTTCGCTGCTGACAGCCTCTGCCCGTGGCGTTAGCCAGACGCGAGGCAACACGCGCTGATTTTCATAAATTTGCGCTTGATCGAAGTCATAGATTTTTGCCATTGGGCGGGAAGCCGAAACGACGGAGACATTGAATTTCCAGTTGCCGAATCATAAAGCGCAATTCGGCTGATCAGCAGTCCGGAGTGAGCCGTCACGTTTTTGATTTCGATCTGCTCGATGTCCAGTTTCTGACCCAGAGGAATCTTCGCGGCATAGCTGTATGCAGGGAAGCTGTTTTGCGCATCGCCCGGATGGCTTTCAAAAATCGGCGCAAGCGAATGTTTGATCGCAGGTTTCACATCGCTGCGTTCGTGCGCCCATTCGGCGGAATCCACACCGGCTTTCAGGTCAAGTTCAACTGTCTTTCCGTCTTTGGTATGAAAAACAAATCGAGCAATTGGAGCGTCTTGCGGCAGGTCTGCCGAATCAGACAGCGCGCTGACCAGCGATAAGGTGTCCACCTGTGACGCCCCGGTCAGCGTCGCCGAAGCGCCTTTCGGCAGGTTGATTCCCATTGGTTCGGCAGCGTGAATCACACGGTCTTTTTTGTATGTTTCCGTTCTGGAAAATGAAAATTCAACGATGAATCGGGTGTTTAGCAAATCCAGTACTTGCCAATCCGGAGAAAGTAGTTGCCGGTCAGACGGAGCGCCAAGCCAGGGTGTGTACGGCAGATAATACAAGGCGTGTTCATCAAACGCGCGGCTGTAACGTTGGATCATCAATGGCTCGTAACCGGCTGCGTTCTGAAAGCCCAGCAGCGCCGTCAGATTGTTCGATTCAGCCATTCCCAGATTCAGCGCGAAATAGTTGGACGACGATGTATAAAGCCGATTCTGTTCCGGTTGGTACTTTTGCAAAAACTGCATCGGAGCCGAAACGGATTGGTAATAACTGGCGGGTTTGGCGTTCGGGTACCACCAAAACGAAACCAACATGAAGCTTTCCAGAAAACAGGCTGTTGCGACGGTGGTTGCCGTTAACGCACTCCGCCAACGCGAAGCTTGCATCCGCCAACACCAGACAATGGCAATCAACGCCGACACCGTGAATCCAAGCTTCCAGTTCCACCAACTTGATTCCGACATTGTGACAAGCTGTGTGGAAAGCCCTCGTTTCAGCAAGTCGCCGCCCGCCGCCAATCGCAATCCGGAAGCCCGCCACCACCCAACACCAACCGCCAGCAGGTTACCGACCAGAATCAACCCTGCCAGCACTTCTTGCCACCGAAGCTTTTCATCGGCAGCGAATTTCCGCGCAAAAAGCCTTTTCAAGATGTCGAAACCAAATGCCGCCAGCATGCTGATCGCCAGAGTCCATTCAAAAGCATGTCTCCAGGGCAGTCGGAACCGATTGTAGATGGGAATGTAAAATGACCAGCGCGACAGCGGCGTGTGGTCGCCCATCATCAACAGCCACGAAAGCAGCGCCAGCCCCAACCAGAAGAAAACTCTTCGATGCGAGGATGTCGAACGAAACGCCGCGAAGATGGCGACAACAGCTAGCACAGCAGCCAGCGAAGCCACGTAGGGCGACGCTTCCCAACTCAAGTTATGCGTTGGTGCGAGAAAAAGCCTCAGCGCTTGTTTTGCAGTAAACCCGCCCTGGCTGAAAGTTTCATACGTCAGTTCGTTGCGAATGCTGCGCCGTTGCGCCCGCAAGGTTTCCAAAATTTGAAACGCCGCCACGCCAGTCGCCAGAATCATTCCGCCAATGCAAACTGCCAACGGACGAAAATGCTGAAGTTTTGATTTCGGCCGCAGCGCGAACGTTTCATCCGAGACTTCCGATTTGGGATTGCTTTCCGCAGGCGAAACGACAAGTGAAATGAAGACAGCGTAGCCGATGGCGATCAACCCGGAATACAAAAACGCCTGCCCGATCCCCGTCAGCACGGCCATCGAAAACGCTCCGGCCATCCCGGCCAAGCAAAGCTCAAAGCGCCCGGTTCGCGCACGCTCAATCGCAATTAACATCAGCGGAAGCCACATCCCGCCATTTGTAAACATCCCGCAATGCCCAAGTCCGCCAGCCATCATGCCGCCATAAGCGAAACTTAAACCCGCGAGCAGGGAAGCTGCGCGGGTGCACCGGATCTGGCGCAAATATGCATAG
>CAZXHW010000824.1:0-3797 GCA_964639915.1 uncultured Heliomicrobium sp. | reverse complement strand
CGAGTCTTTGTTGAGCTGTGGGTTGGCGCAAACTCTTATGCTGGCGGCGCAGTAACGGGGCTTGCGTGTTTGAATGCATGGCTTTGGGCCATCTTTGCGTTGTGGGGATGGGTGATTTTGGGCACCGGCCATATTCGCCGATGGATGCCTTATGCCATATTCTCCACTTTGGTCAACGTGGTGGTCAGTCTGATCGGAACAGCTAGACTGGGACTGATCGGGCCACTGCTTGGCACCGCGGCTGGGCTTTTACTAGTGACTTCGTGGGCATTGCCACGCACGCTGCTTGAGATTGGGGGAATCCTGCCGCGTGCGCTCTGGCGTGCAGCCATTCATCCCTTGCGCTGGAGCCTGCCTTACGGATTGCTGCTGTGGCTCGCTGCCAAATACGCTCCCGCTACGAACTGGATCGGATTTCTAGCGATGATCTGCGTGGGAATGGCTGGCGGGCTGATCCTTTGGTGGAGATTGAGTCTTGGAGATCTTGAGCGGAAGCAGTGGCATACGAGACTTAGAAACCTATTGCCTTAGGGCGAAAAAGTCCGGGTAGCCGCAATTAGCTCGCTGATGATCGCCTTTTGATCGTAGCGGTATTTCCAATCGGGGTAATCGCGTTGAAACTTTCGTACGTCACTGATCCACCAGATGTGATCTCCGCTGCGCGCCTGATCACTGATCGCCCATTGTAGCTTTCGCCCAGCCAACTCTTCAGCATAGCGAATCGCTTCCAAAACAGAACAATTGCTATGGCGCGAACCGCCCAGGTTGTAAACACTTCCCGGTTGTGGCGCATTGAAAAAGTGCCAGAAAGCATTCACCAAATCGTAGGAATGAATATTGTCTCGTACCTGTTTTCCCTTATAACCATAGATCGTATACGGTCGTCCCGTCACTATGCATTTCACCAAATAAGAAAGAAAGCCGTGAAGCTCTGCGCCCATATGCGCAGGACCGGTGATACACCCGCACCGAAAGATACCTGTCTTCAAGCCGAAATAACGGCCATATTCCTGCGCCATCACATCAGCGCTTACCTTGCTGGCGCCAAAAACACTGTGGAGGCACTGATCTATGGACATCTCTTCATCAATTCCTTGAGCGGAGTATGGATGTGAAGTGAGCGGTTCCCAGCGGGTTTCCAGTTCGACTAGTGGCAACCGGTTAGGAACGTCACCGTACACCTTATTGGTAGAAGTGAAGATGAACACGGCATCAGGGCAATAACGGCGAGTGGCTTCCAAAAGGATCAACGTGCCCGTCGCATTGACAGAGAAATCTGTGAGTGGATCCCGCGTCGCCCAATCATGACTGGGTTGCCCAGCCGCATGAACAACCAGAGAGATCGCCGATCCATAGCGGGCAAAGACTTCATCCAAGCGCTCGCGATTCCGAATGTCCACCTCCTCGTGCCGGTAATCAGGCAAGTCACGAATCAAACTTTCCAGGTTTCGTTGTGTGGAACCATCCGGACCAAAAAAATGGCTGCGCATGTGATTATCAATTCCGACTACAGCCAGCCCTTTCGCATGTAGAAAACGCGCAGTTTCGCTGCCCACCAAGCCTGATGATCCCGTAACAATGGCGACTGACATAGAAAAACCTCAATTATGTTTTGCCATCCGTTTGAAAATTGGGGATTCAATGGCGAAGGGGAAGAAGTCTTACGTCGTAGCTTTTACAATTCGATAGACTTGGAAGTCTGCATTCGTAAAAGTCTGTTGAAACCGCATAGGATTTCGATCAAGAAACTTACGAATGAATGTCTGATCGTAGGGTTCGACGTTTTCCGGGCCTACTATAAGGTACGAAGCGTTGATCTGCCTGAAAAAATCCAAAAGCTCTTCGTCTTCGGTCGAATTGTGCCAGACAGCCGCAGCACGCCCTGTAAACAAAGACAGCGCCCTCGGTTTGCGAAAAACGACCACTTCGTTTTCTCCCACCTCATTTCGCACGAACTCGAAAAGCTGTTGCGCCTCATTTTTCGTGATCCCATTCTGGATCGGGCCATATTCCAATTTGGTGTACTGCCCCGCATAAGAACCAAAAATGGCGACCATTACTGCAATAAATATAAGCCTTTCCACCTTCTGCTGACGCTCCTGTGCTAGTTTGGAAACTGCCTGTATCCCTAAAAACGAATAGAAAATCATCAATGGAGCGACGGGGATTAGGAAGCGCAGTACCACTGAAATTGGCAGGAGAACAAACGGCAGTAAATATAAAGGCAAAAATAATTCGAAACAGGTTAGCCCTTTTTTTCTGACTCTTGCGACATATCCTGTAATCGCCAATCCTGTGAGGGTGGCGAATAAAACCAGTCGAAATGCCTTACTGTAGCCATTAATCCAAAACTCAGAAAAAAATTGAATCAGTTGCTTGCTATAGGCCAGCACAAATTCTTTCTGATTAATCCCAAGGTGACCAGTATAGGCATTAAATACTTGCGAATACCTTGTCTGTAGATAAATAACAATTGGCGTAAGCAAAAGGGTGGAAATACCTGCCAGGCCAAGTTTTTTACTTTTAAAGATATAGTAAATAAATAAACAGGGAAGCAAGACCAAACCGATGCTTCGGGTTCCACACGCCAGAAAGATAGAAAAGATGATCAACACAGCATAAAGGATTTGCGAGCCCCGAGTGCGACCTAGACGTTCAGATGTGTGAGCAAAATAGAAACTTAAATACACGAACAACAAGAAGAGAAAGTCTGAAACAATTTGATCCTTGAACATCCAGAACTGTGGATTGAAGCCTATGACTGCGACCAAACCTAGCAAGTACAGCCAGTGCAAATCATTTTTGAAGCTCAAATAGATCGCAAACAACGAAAGAAGAAAGATCAGAACAATCTCCACTTTCATCGCAGTCAGATTCATTCCCCATTCCCCATAAATGGGTGTCAACAGCAATGGAAAAACCGGCGGGTAACTTTTCGGGCCGATGATTCTTCGCGCGTTAAAGACATAACCAGTATCATCGTAAGGTTTGCCTTCCACGATGTTCCGGGCGTGATGGATATACATGCCAAAGTCGTCTCCCCAGTCCTGCCCTTGCCTGAGGGTTGCCAAATAGAACACTCCTATCAAAAGTATCAATAAAAGCGTCAGTACGAGCGGACGTTTTGAGACAGAATTTCCGACTGCGGAGGGAGTAGTATTTTGCATATAGCGGAGAAAAAAGGGGACGATCAAAATCAAGGAGGCAACCGAAGTTTGTGCGGATCAGGAGCAAAGCTTTAAAAGTTCGGGAAAGAATTTCATAAATATCATCTGGATTCTAACGCCGCGCTTGGAAAGCCAGCAACTTCTATGAAACCAAAATGAGTGTAAATTGTGAGGTGTCTTGCCAGAATTCTGATCTAGCAAATCTAGGCTTACTACTTCATCAAGGTAAAATCGATGAATGATCCTGAAAAAAGACTGCCGCCTGGGAAAAACTCCTTGCAGGAGAAGTAGAGCACGGCCAAAGATAAAGCACAGCTTCCTACTCAATGACACCGATCGCGAGGAACTTGAACCACTGCTGCGGGACGGTAAGCACGCGAGCCGCAAAGTCCTCACTACTTCTACCCTGCTCAAGGTTGCAGCCGGATTCAGCGATCAGCAACACGTTGATGCGCTTAGTGTCGAACGCAGAACCACCTGCTTTCCAATTGACAAAGCGTCAGTGAGGATAACCAAACAAGGCGATTCCGTCGCTTTGCTGTCCTATTGGTTTGCAACACTTAGAGCGTCAACACGTGTAATGGACCCGTAAAGCTGGACACGAAATTGTTGTTTGAAAGTGTAGACGAC
>CAZXHW010000823.1:0-3799 GCA_964639915.1 uncultured Heliomicrobium sp. | reverse complement strand
CCCAGGAATTGCTGGATAAGGACGCCAGGCAGCGCGGCGGAAAGCGCAACCAGCCGCCCACGGAAACCATCACGCTGCAAGGCGAGCATGGGTTGATGTGGGGAATCAAGCTGATGCTGCAAAACAAGGATCTGACGGAACGCGAAGTTCATATCTTTGAAGGATATTGGGCCCCGCTGACCGAAGGCGAAGTGACACTGCGCGATGTGATCGCGTTTCTATTCACCGCCGGACTTAATGGATTGCGAAATGGGCGCGCGCGATTCAACCGCTGGTTGTTTGGCAGATATTCCAGCTTCAAACCGAATCTGGCAGTGATATTTGCCCTGATCGTGACGGTGGTTGCCATTGCTTCGCTGGTGATTATGAACACCGCACTTGTCACGGTCGCCGCTTTGGATAATCCTTTTGCTGACCCATTCACAAATCGGGCAATCTGGCTTCCCCGGCTCAAGGCGGATTTAACCACCACTTTCAATATCTTCGTCTTATTTGCCCTGTTGCTGGGAGTTTCCCTGGGAATTTCCTCTAGAGCCAGAGCAAAACGGCAGACGCTAAAATTCCGCAAGGTACTGACTGGGATTTCTCAAGCTCTGTTTGGATTGACGCTCGGTGCGCTGATTTTGTGCGGAATCGCCATTGCGTTTCTGTTTTACGGACACATGGTGGGCGAACCGGGAAACCTTGGGTTCTGGAAATTGGCGTTCGGTAGCGAGGTTGTTGAAGCGATGAATTACGCCATCAGTTTGTTCATTGTCGCTGTGACTTTGGGTGCCCTTGCGCTGCTGTTATTGGGAAAGAAAAAACGGTCACGACCGGTTTTCCGATTCAAAATCAAGTGGAGCCGGCTGCCGGTCTGGGTTGGCGTGGGGGTCATTTTCGCCGTGGTGGCAGTGGCGCTTTCTTATCTGGGAAAGGCCGTTTTCTTTTCCACACCGTCAGCCGAGCCATTTTCGTGGCACAAGGTGATGGAATGGATCAATGGTATTTCGTGGCCGTTGCTGATTGTTGTAAGCGCGCTGGTGCGCCGGTTGTTGGTGCAATACGTCGGAGACGTCGCGGTGTACATCACGCCGCATA
Organism: uncultured Heliomicrobium sp.; assembly: GCA_964639915.1. Lineage (GTDB taxonomy): Bacteria > Acidobacteriota > Blastocatellia > RBC074 > RBC074 > RBC074. The sequence continues at coordinate 2,719 of CAZXHW010000823.1, read as the reverse complement.
CGCTGGACCGGTTCAACAGCTTGCGCGAAAAGATTCGTGACAAAGTGGTCGGAACTGCCAAAACGGTTTATGCCACGCGAAGGGCCGACGGACAGACATTTGAATACGAAGATGTTTTCATCGTCGGGCATTCGCTCGGCTCTGTTATCGTTTACGACACGTTGAATTGGTTGATTAACGAAGACGAGTTTCACCAGAGCACAAAAAAACTGGAAGTCGCGCGGCGCACGCGGTTATTGCTGACGTTCGGGTCACCGCTCGACAAAATTGCCTTTCTCTTTGCACTGCAAAAAGAAAAAACCAGCGAAGAACGTGAAGCGTTGGCAGGCGCATCGCAGCCCCTGATTCAGCAAGAGGAATTCCGCCAGTTCGATTGGGTTAACATTTATTCTCCGAACGACATCATCAGCGGCGATTTGAACTTTTACGATCCGCCCGGAGCGCGCAAGCGCCAATTGAAGATCAAACAGGTAACAAACCTGGTTGACACGCAAGCCACTACGTTGTTGGCTGCGCACGTAGAGTACTGGGAAAACCCGCTGCTGTTCAACATTTTGTACGACAAGCTAAGGAGCGCGTGATGATCAAGATGACTCGACGCAATTTTCTTCAGTGCGGAGCCGCCAGCCTGGCTGTGGCTTCGCTCAGCAGCCAAGCTTTGATTGGTTCTGCTGCTGCAAAAGGCGTTCGTTTTCGCGTAGGCGTTACCGATTGGAATTTGCGCCAGACGGCCAAAATCGAATCTGTCGCGCTGGCCAAAAAGCTGGGCTTTGACGGCGTGCAGATCAGCATCGGCAGAAAGATGGAGTTGAACGACAAGGCTTTGCAACAAAGTTTCCTTGCCGAATCGAAACGCCTTGGCCAGCCGCTGACTTCGCTGTGTTTGGACATTCTGCACGTCAACGGATTGAAGTCCGATCCCCTGGGGCAGCGCTGGACAGCCGAAGCAATCCCGATTGCCAAAGCCATGGGCGTCAAAGTCATTCTGCTGCCGTTTTTCGGCAAGTGGGCGTTGAAGACCCAAGCTGAAATGGATTTCGTCGGCGATGCGCTGAAGGAAATTGCGCCAGCAGCGCAAAAAGCCGGCGTGATATTGGGTTTGGAAGACACGATCTCAGCTCGTGACAACGTTCGGATTATGGAGCGCAGCAAATCGCCCGCTGTGCTGACTTACTATGACGTCGGCAATTCGACGCAAAACGGCTTTGACGTAATCGAAGAAATTCGCTGGCTCGGAAACAAACGCATTTGCGAAGTTCATCTGAAAGACAATCCCGGCTACTTGGGGCAGGGAAAGATCAACTTTACCGCTGTGGTAAATGCGCTGGTAGAAATCGGCTTCGACAAATGGGCGCAACTGGAATGCGACGCGCCGAGCGGGTCCGTTGAAAACGATATGACAAAGAATCTTGGGTTCATTCGCGACGTGATCGCACAAGCAAAGTAAGGTAGAAGGAAAGAAACATATGGCGCGCACACAATTCAAACTTATGTTCGTCTGGCTGTTTTTGCTTGCCATTGCGGCGGAAAGAATGAGCGCTCAATCGGCCCAAGCTGTTGGCGACGATTTCTTCGAGAAGAAAATCCGTCCCGTTCTGGCCACCAATTGCTACGCTTGCCATTCTTCAAAAATGAAAACGCCGATGGGCGGCTTGGTGCTGGATACCAAATCGGGTTTGCTGAAAGGCGGCGATTCCGGACCAGTCATTGTTCCCGGAAAGCCCGCCGAAAGTTTGTTGCTGCGCGCGATGCGGTATAACGATCCAAAGCTAAAAATGCCGCCGACCAGCAAGCTTTCTGATGCCGCGATTGCCGACTTTGAACAATGGATCGCGGAAGGCGCGCCTGATCCACGAACGGAAACCGTTTCAACAATTACGACACCAAAACGAGGAATTGATTTTGATAAAGGCCGTCAATGGTGGTCGTTTCAACCAGTTCGTGAACAGGCCTCTCCGTCCATCAAGCAATCTGCTTGGACGCGTACCAAAATTGACCGTTTCATTCTGGCCAAACTTGAACAAAACAAACTGACGCCTTCCGCTGAAGCCGACCCGCGCACCTTGATTCAACGGGCTTATCTTGACCTGACCGGTTTGAAACCCAGCTACGAAGAAGTTGAAAGTTTTGCGAACGACAAAGACCCGCGAGCGTACGAAAAGCTGATTGATCGCTTGCTGGCCAGTCCGCGCTACGGAGAACGCTGGGGCCGTTACTGGCTTGACGTGGCGCGCTACGCCGAAAACGGAGACACGGGCGGCAATCGCCAAGCCTATCCGTATGCCTGGCGCTATCGCGATTGGGTGATTGAATCCTTCAACAACGACCTACCTTATGATCGCTTCATCAAACAGCAACTCGCAGCCGATTTGATGCCCGGAACTTCGCGCAATGATCTGCGCGCGCTTGGCTATCTGGGCATGGCGCCTTCTGAGTGGAAAGAGAAAAAGCTGTCGAAAGAGTTGATTGACAACCTGTTGCTGGAAGAGTGGGACGAACGCGTGGATGCAGTTGGGCGCGGAATGCTCGGCTTATCGGTCGCCTGTGCGCGCTGCCACGATCACAAATTCGACCCGATTTCGCAGAAAGATTATTACGGGCTGGCTGGCGTGTTTGCTTCGACTTCGCCCGCAATTCGGCCTTTGCGCGAAATTGATTCGGCAACGGAAACGAAATATCTGGCTGCACGCCATCGGGTCACGGAACTGAATGGCTTGCT
>CAZXHW010000822.1:0-3799 GCA_964639915.1 uncultured Heliomicrobium sp. | reverse complement strand
TGAATTCGGCAATGTCGGTTTGGTCAAGGAAGTCACACGCGAGATGTGGGGCTGGACTTCGCTTGAACGCTTGGGGCAGGACTTGCGGTTTGGACTACGAATGCTGCGCAAGAATCCCGGCTTTACATTGATTGCAGTATTGTCTCTGGCGCTCGGCATTGGCGCGAATACGGCGCTGTTCAGCATCGTAGATGCGATGTTGCTAAAGCTGTTGCCGGTCAAGGAACCGCAGCGGCTCGTGTTGTTCCAATCGCTGGTGGCGAAGAACTTCGGTTACGGCGGCTACAGTGGCGACACCCGGCTTGACCCGGTGACGGGTTTACAGGCTGGGACTTCGTTTCCGTATCAAAGTTATCAGCGCATGCGCGCACAGCAAAATGAGCAAAGTGCGCTATCCGACCTCTTCGCGTTTGGCTATGTCCCGCTAAATGTGCTGGCCGATGGGCAGGCGGAAGCCGCAAGCGGGCAGGTCGCCACAGGCAATTATCATGTGGGACTCGGTGTGCAACCAGTTCTTGGACGCCTGCTGACGGATGAAGACGACAAGCCTTCCGCCCCTCCTGTTGCCGTGTTGAGTTATCGGTACTGGCAAAATCGTTTTGGCGGTGACACGACAGTCGTGGGCAAGCAGGTCAATCTCAATAGACGCGCGTTCACAGTGATTGGTGTGACGCCGCCTGGTTTTGATGGCGCAGGGCAAGTCGGCTCGACGCAAGATGTGACGATTCCACTGGCGATGGAGCCTCAACTCAATGATGATCCGCAACGGTCGTCACTCTATGGTGCGGGGCGATGGTGGTTGCGTGTGATGGGGCGATTGCAACCGGGCGCGACACCGGAACAAGCCCAGGCGCAGTTGGAAGCCGCGTTTCAGCAATCGGTGGTCGAGCACCGCACCGCGCGCAATACGCAGGCGCTTGCCGCTGGCCGCAATGCGGTCAGCCCGTTAGACCCCAAAGATTATCCCCGTCTATCACTCGCTTCCGGCAGTCAGGGCGAGATGAATTCGCGCAATGATTACGCGCCATCGCTCTATTTGCTGCTTGGCGTGGTTGGGCTGGTGTTATTGATTGCCTGCGCCAACGTTGCGAATTTGCTGCTGGCGCGCGCGACCGGACGGCAAAAAGAAATCGGCGTGCGATTAGCGTTAGGTGCGAGCCGTTGGCGCTTGATGCGGCAATTGTTGACCGAAAGTGTTTTGCTCGCAGCCGTCGGCGGGGTGTTGGGGCTGACGTTTGCTTTATGGATCAAGGATGGCTTGTTGGCAGTGAGCGATTGGGGGCCGCGCACGTTGGAGCCAAAGCTGGATTGGCGCGTGTTGGGCTTCACCATTGCGCTGTCATTATTGACTGGCATCGTGTTTGGCTTGGCTCCGGCGTGGCGCGCGACGCGGGTGGATTTGACGCCAACCTTGAAGGACAGCGGGCGCAGTTCAAGTGTCGCGTCGCGTTCGTTGCTCAGTCGCGGGTTGGTCGTAGCGCAAGTCGCTTTGTCGTTGTTGTTGCTGATTGGAGCGGGATTGTTTGTACGCACGCTCGTGAATTTGCAGCGGGTTGATCTGGGCTTCAATACGAAAAACCTGCTGGTATTCAACGTGTCGCCAAGCTTGATCGGCTACAAAGACGAGCGGCTACTACAGCTTTATGAGCGCATGACCGAGCGGTTGGAAGCTGTGCCCGGCGCAACCAAAGTCACGTTCTCCGGCACGATGCTGCTGTCGCAAAACACCAATTCAATCAATATCTATTTGCGCAGCGCATTGACTGCCGCGCCTGATGCGGAGGGGCGCATCAGGGAAACAGGGAGCAGCAATGTTATGTCCGGGCGCGAAAATTTTTTGGAGACGATGGAGATTCCGCTCTTAGCGGGGCGCATGTTCAATCGGCAGGATGACGCGCCCGCACCAAAAGTCGCCGTGGTTAATCAAACCTTCGCCAATAAGTTTTTCCCCAACGAAAATCCGATTGGCAAGCGCATCGCCTTCGATGCGAAAACGCCAGATGAAATCGAAATCATTGGGGTGGTCAAAGACGCCAAATATGCCACCCAACGCGAAGATGCTCCGCCCACGTGCTACCTGCCATGGCGTCAGCGCGTCAACTCCGTATCGTTCGGGAGTTTCCAGATTCGCTTCAGCGGCGATCCGACTGCCGCTATCACTGCCGTGCGGCAGGCCATACGTGAAGTAGACGCGAACCTGACACTCACCAATGTCAAAACGCAAGTTGAGCAAGCCGATGAAACGCTGCGGATGGAACGGCTTTTTGCCAAACTCGTCACATTGTTCGGCTTGCTCGCGCAGCTACTGGCCGCCGTTGGTTTGTTCGGTGTGCTGGCTTACGCAGTCGCGCAACGCACGCAGGAAATTGGCATTCGAATGGCGCTCGGCGCTTCACCGTTTGATGTCGTGAAAATGGTCGTACGGCAAGGCATGACGCTGGCGGTGATTGGCGTAGCACTAGGGGTGAGCAGCGCATACGTGCTGACGCGCTATCTGGAAAGCTGGATAAATTTGTCGGAAATGCTGTACGGCATCAAGCCGAATGATCCGCTGACTTATGGCGTAATGGCGGTGCTGCTGACCATCGTCGCGTTGATTGCTTGCTACCTGCCGGCGAGACGAGCGACGAAGGTTGATCCGCTCATTGCGCTACGCCACGAATAGCCCCAAGCAAGACAAAACTGTCATAGGTTGTTCGAACGTCGCTGATACTCAAGCTGCTACGGAGCGAATTGGCTTGCCAGTTTTTCCAACAACTTCTCAAACAGGAGTAAGGACCATGAACTTCTTCCGCTGGCGGCAACGTCAAGAAAACGAACTCAACGCGGAAATCCAAACCCATCTCGATGAAGCCATCCGCGACCGCATGGAGCGCGGCGAATCCGCCGAACAAGCGCAGCTCAATGCGCGGCGTGAATTCGGCAATGTCGGTTTGGTCAAGGAAGTCACACGCGAGATGTGGGGCTGGGCATCGCTCGAACGATTGCTGCAGGACTTGCGGTTTGGACTGCGGATGCTGCGCCACAATCCACTGTTTACGTTGGTTGCGGTGGGTACGTTGGCATTGGGCATCGGCGCGAATACAACGATTTTCAGTGTGGTAAATGCGGTACTGCTGCGTCCGCTACCCTATCGGGAAGCGGAGCAGTTGGTCATGGTCTGGCATCGCAATGTGAATCAGCGCGACCTGCAAGCGGGAAATTTCGAATTGTCGCCTGCCAACTTTCTGGACCTGCAGAAACAGAATCAATCGTTCGCGCAAATTGCCGCGTTCGTCAATCACGATTTCAATTTGACGGGCGGCGGCGAACCGGAGCGTGTGATGGGGTGGCAAACGTCGGCTACGCTGTTTGACGTGTTGGGCGTAGCGCCGGTAATGGGGCGCGGCTTCACTGCCAACGATGATCGTGATGGGGCTGAGCCAGTGGTGGTCATCAGTCACGGGTTTTGGCAGCGGCGTTTTGGCGGGCAAGCCAATGCCATCGGACAAACGCTGCGGCTCGATGAACGCAACGTGACGGTGATCGGCGTGCTGCCATCGGGGTTTGAATTTCCGGTCAAAGGCTCAGACTTGTGGATGACGTTGAGCATGAACGCGGGACAGGCAAATGCGCGGGCCGCGTTTGCATTGAGCGCCGTGGCGCGGCTGAAATCGGGCGTCACAATGGCGCAGGCGTCCAGTGAAATGGAAACGATTGCCTTGTCGTTGGAAAAAGCTTTCCCGCGCAGCAACACAGGCGTGCGATTCGCGATGGAGCCGCTGCGTGAACGGCAGGGCGGTAACGCGCGCACGACCTT
>CAZXHW010000821.1:0-3809 GCA_964639915.1 uncultured Heliomicrobium sp. | reverse complement strand
AATGTGGCCCGCAGTGCTGTCACCGAAGAAAACGGCAATTATGTCGTCCCACAACTACAACCGGGTCTTTATCGCGTCACCGTGAAGATAAACGGTTTCAAGGCTGGAACCATTGACGATGTCAAGCTAGACGTGCAGCAGATTCGTGAAGTAGACATCAAGCTGGAAGTTGGAGCAGCATCCGAATCCGTGACGGTTTCGGCCTCCGGCACATCGGCTGTTGAAACGACCAGCCCCACGGTCAGCCAAACCATCGAAAACAAACGCGTTGTGGATTTGCCGCTGAACGGACGTAATCCATTTTCCCTGGCGACGCTAAGTCCGGGAGTGGTTCCTTCCGGCGGCGGGTCTTCGCCCTTCATCAGTGGCGGACGCAATTCCACTAGCGAAGTCAGTATTGATGGAATTTCAAACGTCAACGCCGAAAACAACGTTTCCATTCTGGACCTGAACTACACACCGTCCGTAGACGCTGTGCAGGAATTTAGCGTCCAGACCAATTCGGTCAGCGCCGAATTTGGACGACTGGGTGGTGGCGTCATCAACCTGGTGACCAAAAACGGCACGAACCAGTTTCATTGGACAGCGTTTGAATTTCACCGCAACAGCGCCCTGGATGCGACGAACTTTTTCACCAACCGGGCCGGGCAAAAGAAAGGCAGCTTCAAACGCAATCAGTTCGGTGGAAACATCGGCGGTCCGATTATCAAAGAAAAGACGTTTTTCTTCGTGAACTACGAAGGCAACCGCCAAGGCACGGCAAACGTGGGAACGTTTACTGTCCCGCTGCCTGAATGGCGACAGGGAAACTTTTCGAACCTGAAGAACGCCGCCGGCCAGCCGATTATCATCTACGATCCGCTGACGACTCGGGCTGATCCCAACAATCCCGGACGCTTCACACGCGACCCATTCCCAAACAACATTATTCCTACCAATCGGATCAGTCCGATTGCGGCAAAGCTGATGTCTTACTGGCCTGCGCCCAATACCACGCCAAGCAACGTGAACACGCAGCAGAATAACTTCACGGCTTCGGGGACGAACATCAGCGAAAGCAACCGCATTGATTCGCGCGTGGATCACAACTTCACTTCGAAATGGCGCACGTTCGTTCGTTTCTCTCAGCAGTTCAAGGATTCGAGCGCTCCGTTCAACCATTACGGAAATGCTGCCACTCAGAACAATGCCGGGCCGACTGCCAACACGGCGAAAAGCGTAGCGATTGATAACCTGTACACGGTGAGCCCAACTCTTTTTCTGAACGTGCGGTATGGATTGAATCGCCGCACATCCGTCAGGACGCCTTTTTCGACCGGGTTCGATTTCACACAGCTTGGCTTTCCAGCGTCTCTCAAAGCGGTTGCCGACGCGCTTGAATTTCCGCGCTTTGACGTGAATGGTCTTTCTTCACTTGGGCAGGAAACCTTCAACGACCTGGGAATCTACCAGACTACGCATAGCTTCAATGCGAATGTGACGAAGACCTATGCGCGTCACACAGTTAAGGCGGGCATGGATTACCGCAAGCTGATGCTCAACTTCCTGCAATTGAGCCAGCCTTCGGGACAATACAGCTTCCAACCGCTGTGGACGCAACGCGATCCGAACCAGGGGGCCAGCACCGCCGGTTTCGGTCTGGCTTCGTTGCTGATTGGCGTCCCCAACAGCGGCACCATCAGCCACGATCCGACACCAGCTTCGGCCAATCCGTATTGGGCCTGGTATGTGGAAGATAACTTCAAGTTTTCCTCCAAGCTGACTCTGACCTTCGGCTTGCGTTATGACCTGGATGTTCCGCGCACGGAGCGTTACAACCGGTACAGCGTCTTCGACTTCGACGCCGTGTCGCCAATTGCCAATCAGGTTCCCACAAATCCGTACTTTACCCGCGATGCCTTGAAAGGCGCGATTCGTTATGTTGACGCCAACAACCGACGCCAGGCCCCAACTGACAAAAACAACTGGGGTCCGCGTATTGGTTTCGCCTATAACCTGTTCCCCAAGACTGTGCTTCGTGGCGCGTATGGCATCTACTATTCGCCGTCCGGATTACAAGCCGCTGGCCACACCGGCTCCTCAGGCATGATCGGTTTTCAATCCAGCAGTTCGATGGTTGTCAGTCTGGATGGCAGAACACCAATTGCCACCCTCGACAATCCTTTCCCAAGCGGATTCAACCTGCCGACGGGGTCGGCTCTGGGCGCGTTGACCAACATTGGCTTGGGCATTGGCTCTGGTGTGATTCCTGATCCCGCCAGTCCTTATGTGCAGCAATGGAACTTCAACGTCCAGCACGAACTGCCGGGCAGCATCATTGTCGAAGCCGCTTATATCGGCAGCAAAGGCACGCGCTTGCTGAACGGCGAGAGCGGACTGACACAGCAACAGTTGCCAGCTTCTTTCCTGAGCCAGGGAACAAGCTTGCAGGATCAGGTGGCGAATCCTTTCTTCGGGATCATCACAAATCCGTCGTCATCGTTGCGCTTTGCGACAGTGGCGCGCGGTCAATTACTGCGGCCTTATCCGCAATACAACGGCATCAATGCCTTCCGAGTGCCGTATGGCTTTTCGATCTATCACGGCGGCACGCTGAAAGCAGACAAGCGCTTTTCAAACGGCCTGAGCTTCCTGTTGGCCTATACCTGGAGCAAGCTGATTGACGACGTTTCGACAACGGTCGGTTTCCAGGGACAGGCGGGCGCGCGACAAGATGCGTACAACCGTGCAGCGGAACGCTCCATCGGTTCGCAGGACATCACGCATCGTTTTGTTTCCAGCTTTGTCTATGACTTGCCGTTTGGCCATGGCAAACGCTTCGGCAAGGATTGGCATCGTGCGGCGAAGTGGGTCGCGGGCGGCTGGCAGTTCAATGGGATCGCCACTTTCCAAAGCGGCGTGCCGATTATCATCAATCAGAATGCGAACACCGCAGGCATCTTCAATCCGTCAACGCGACCAAACTGGGACGGCACGAATGCCAGCCTGGATGGCAGCAAATCAGAAAAGCTGGCGCAGTGGTTCAACCGAGCTGCGTTTTCAATCACGCCTGCTTTCCGATTTGGCAATGCGCCTCGCGTCATGCCGAATTTGCGCCAGGATGGGCAGAAGAATTTTGACTTGTCGTTGTTCAAAAACAACTACTTGAACGAAGGCAAATGGAACGTTCAGTTCCGCGCAGAGTTCTTCAACGCTTTCAACCGCGTGCAATTCAGCGGGCCGAACGGCACAGTTGACAACAGTGCTTTTGGCACAGTCAGCGGTCAGGCAAACGGCCCACGCCAGATTCAACTGGCGATCAAGCTGATTTTCTAGTCAGGTTTTCTAAATAACAAAAATCGGAGGAAGCAATGGATTTGAAAAGAGAAGTAAGCAGCAAACACATTGCCTTCCTCCGGTTTTTTCTGTAATCAGCCAGAGCAGAAGAACGTCTGCATGAAGCGTTCCACCATATTTTTGCTGTTGCTCGGCGCTGTACGTGCAGTCGCAATGATTAGAGGGCTCGTAAATGCGGATAGAAAACCTGTCCGCCATGTAGTACCAACGCAGAAACAGCGCCCAAAACAAGTCGTAAAGTTTGAAAAGCAAATTGCTGCGGTTCGTCAGCTAAGCAAGTGCGCTTGCTGAAGGGCACCGCACAATTCACAGAATAGGAATCCATCCATGCTACGCCCAACGCTTTGTCTACTGCTGTTGATTTGCATCTCCGCGACGCTGTTTGCGGCTGATCCGCAAGTCGTTTACTTATGGCCAGCCGGTCATCCGACCTTGCAAGGCGCAAACGAAAAGGAAATCACCAATCCGCCAGA
>CAZXHW010000820.1:0-3815 GCA_964639915.1 uncultured Heliomicrobium sp. | reverse complement strand
GATCGTGCCGCTGCCTTGTGACTTGGAGATTGTCGCGCCAGCCGCACCGCTTAAATTCACCACAAACGTTTCGTCTAATTCCACTGCCGCGTCGCCTTTGACCGGGACGGTAATAGTCTGGAGCGTGGTGTTGGGATCGAAGGTCAGCATCCCACTCGTGGCCGTGTAATCATTGTTGCCCACGGTCGCCGATTGATCCGCCGTCGCATAGTTGACTGTCACGGGCGAGGCACTGGGGTTTGTCAGCGTGACGTTGAAGACCGCATTGACCGTGCCGCTGCTGCTTTCGATGACGCTGACATCGTTGATGGATAGTGCGGTGCTATCTTCGTTGGTGATAGTGCCTGTGCCTTGATTGTTGCTGAGCGTGGCATTGGCCGCGCTGCTCAAATTCACATAGAAAGATTCATTCGTCTCCACCGTTGTTTCGCCCTTCACTTGTACGCTGATCGTCTTCATCGTTTCATTGGGCAGAAACGTCAATGTCGTAGGTGCAATCGCCGTGAAGTCATCGGGCGCGAGTGCCGTGTTACCCGCCGTCGCATAACTCACAGTGACAGTTTGTGTCGAAGCGGTCGAAAGCATCACCGTAAAGTCAAAGCTGGTGTTGCCGCTGTTGCCTTCGGCTTTCGTCACGTTGTTGATGGACAGCGTAGGCGTCGTCACGCCCAGCGTCGCGCTTTGTGTGACGGTGGCGCACGCGCCAGTGACTTCTACTGAATACGTTGCCGCATCGGCGGCTTGCACGCTGGTGAGTGTCAAGGTGCTGGTCGCGCCATTGGTCGTGATGCCGCTTGCCAACGTGGTCGCGCCTTTCTTCCAGACAAACGTATACGGCCCGCTGCCGGACGCCGTCGTGCTGAACATTACCGTCGCGCCAGCAAAGACATTCTGACTGCTGAGCGCCGTCGTCGCCAGATTGTGCGCCGTGACATTCACAATGAAATTTGCGGTGGCGGTCAAGGTGCCGCCATCCGTGACTTTCAGCACGACCGTGTTATCGCCGAGCGTCGCGTTACAGGCGGCGGCAACGGTGGCGGTCACAACTCCGGTCGTGTCATCGGGCGCGCTGATCGAAGTGATATTGATGCCCGTGGGCGCGCTCATCACCGAGACGACCAAATCTTTTTTCGCCGTCTCGTTATCGCTGACCGTTGCAATGGTCGCAGCCGTTCCCGCCGCGCCTTGCTGCCGCATCACCGTTGCACCACCAGTGATGGAGGGCAGTGAATTGGGCGGGATGACGCTGCTGACCGGTGCGGCGCATCCGGCAGGCGTATTGGCCGCCGTGCAATTGGTTGGCAGCGGCGGACTGGTTCCGCCTGAGGGGTCTACGGAAGCGTAGTTGATCACGGTGCTGTTGCCATATCCCAAGATGGGTTTGGCGACAATGTTGATCGTACTTGTGCCGCCGTTGGCCGCAATCGAGCCGCTGAAATTACAAGTGATCGTGCCCACCGGCGAACTGGTCGCGCCGCTCGGCGTACACGTCCAATTCGTGCCGCTAGCGCTCACTAAATCAAGCCCCGTGGGCAGCGTGTCTTTGACCGTTGCCGTCGTCGCATCGGCAGTGCCGTTGTTCGTGACCGTCAGCGTGTAGGTGGAATTTTGCCCGATCAGCAAGGAGGGCGAAGGCGTGTTTTTCATGAGGGCGAGGTTCGGCGTCGGCCCGCAAGTTGTGACCTGCGCCGTTACCGAACGCGCGTCAATATTGGTCGCAATCGTGTTCGTGTGAACAGTGCTGCTGCCGGTGCAGGACACTTGTGTTTGATAGCAAAACTGCACCGCCGTGTTGTTCGTGAACGTGAGCGTGCCTTTCGGCGGCGTGCCATCGTCCCAGGCGACGGTGTTGACCGGTGCCTCTTCGATCTGTAAGCGCAGGGTGCGTAGTGACGGGGAAATCGAGGAGATGTCAAAAGTCCCTGACGTCCCCACGGCTTCGGTTGGGCCAAAAACCGTCGTGCCAGTGTTGGTATCAATCACAGAGACGAGCACAGAATTGAATTCAGCGCCTGCGGTCAGATTGATGTCAGACAAAATCACTTTGTCCCAGGTCGCTGCGACAGGCGAAGTCGCACCGCAATAGAAGCTGTCAATATTGACGGTCGCAATCGTCGCTACACGATTGGAAGGCGAAACGCCTGTCAGCGGATTCCACGATTTCAGGATGGCGGCATCACCATACGAAAAGACCGACACGCCATCTGTGCCTAAGCCGTACGGTCGGTTCGCATCGGCGGTGAAACCATTCGTGAACCCGGCACCCGTGCAAGGCGCTTGCGTAGCCCAATCAAAACAACTCACTTTATGCACCGGTTCGTAATTAGGGAAAAAGACACGGCTGCCAACATATACATCTGCATTGCCATTGATGCCGACCAGCATTTGATGCACACCTCCCATATTGACTTCGGTTGGGTTGCTGCTATCCAGGTTGTAACAAGTCGCGTCGGTGTTATTCCCGGCTACGCAAACGCCGGTAATGCTGCCGCCTGCACTCAAACGTGGGAAGAGGTTGCTGCGTGGATTGCCCGTTGCTGTGGTGTTGACGACCGAGGGCAAGGTAGGCCAGCCCGCGCAAGTCGTGTTCGTCGCCACATCAAAGCAGGTTAGCTTGCGTTCGTAATTGGCGACATACAATTTCGAGCCGACGGCAAAAATGTCTTCGCTCGCCGAGTTGTACCCGCCCAGGCTCGGCATCCCCAGATTCACAGTCGTGAAGCCCGCACAAGTGTTGAGGCCATTGGCCGGATCGAAGCAGCGCAGTTGGCCGCTTTGATTCAGCGTGAAGAGTTTGCCATTGGCCACCGTTAACACACTGCTTTTGCCGGTGGCGCTGGGGCTTTGTCCGCAGGGACTGTTCGTGATTGCATCCCAGCAGAAAAGAGCATCAAGGCCAGGAGCGCCACAACATTGCCCGTCTTCGGAATCGGGATTGACGTAGATTCGATTGCCAATTGCCACCGTGTAGGGATTAACGCCCGTGGCAATGCCGGAAGATTTGGGATAGCCTGTGCAAGCCGCGCCTGTATTCAAGTCATAACACCAAATCTGCGCATTGCCGAGGTGATGGTTGATGCCCATTACTTTGCCGTTGGCCGTAACGACCGGATTGAATCCGTCCCCCGTGCCACTCAACGTCACGCCCGCTGCGAGCGGACGCGGAAACGCCTGTGTTTGTCCCTTTGCATTCGGCGCAACCAACGCGTTGCTGAAATCAAGCGCAGTCACGCTGGGCGCATTCGGCGTCCACAATCCGCCCGGCGTTTGCACACTGGTGCCCACGAGCGTTTGCCCGCTGCTCCACGTGTCGTTGAGCATGACGCTCGGAATCGGCGTGGTATTCGAGACGCCGTAATTGATAAGCCAATTGATCGTCGTCGTGCCGTTGCCACCCACCGGTGTAGCGCCTGCTGTCCCGCTCTTGCTGACGGATTCGGTCGGCGCGCCGCTGACGGTTGCCGTGACGGGCGCGCCACAACCTGCCGTCGGCGCATTCAACCCCGTACACGTTGTTGGATTCGGAGGCGCAGTGCTGCCGCTCGGATCAATCGAAACTTTATTCGTCAGGCTGCCGCCCACGATTGGACAGGCGACGAGGTTGATCGTGCTGGTGCCGCCCATCGCTGCAATCGGAGCGGCGGTGCTGTTGAAAGTACAAGTGATCGTTCCGACCGGCGCGCTGCCCGATGTGGGCGAACACGTCCAATTCGTTCCTGTCGCGCTGATCAGTTTCATCCCCGCAGGCAGCGCATCCTTCACTGTCGCCGTCGCCGCTGCACGGCATCACCACGGTGATCGGCGGCAACTGCGGG
>CAZXHW010000819.1:0-3820 GCA_964639915.1 uncultured Heliomicrobium sp. | reverse complement strand
CGCCATCAGTGGTCTGACGATCAGCAATGGTCTGACGGGACAGTTTGGAGGTGGAGGCGGCATCTACAGCGCGAGCAATCTGACGCTGTCCGCGTGTGACATTGTCAACAACGTGGGTGTCGGCAATAATACCCCGGGCGGTGGGGTGGCTATGGACGGCGCGGTTGGGACATTCATAAGCTGCACCTTCAGGGGGAATACGACGGATGCCCAAGGCGGTGGGGTATTTCTAGCTAGTGGCACCATCGGAACGTTCACAGGCTGCACGTTCAGCGGCAATACAGCATCCGACAGAGGCGGTGCGGTTGAGCTGAATAATTCCAGCGGCACATTTACCAACAGCACTGTCAGCGGCAATAAGGCAAATTCTGGCGGTGGCCTCCAGCTCTTCAACACCGTTGGCGAACGGACACTGGCCGTCACGAACTGCACGGTGGTGAATAATACCAGCCCTAACACGGGCGGCATTAGCGTTGCAGTCGCGACAGGTTTAACAACCAGCGCCACACTGCGCAACACAATCATCGCCAACAACACCACCAACAACCTGATGGGGACAGTTGGTGGCGCACTCAGCCCAGCCACGATCAAATCGCAGGGCTACAACCTGACGAGCGACAACTCCGCCACGTTCCTGAATCAGGCGACCGACCAGGTCAACAAAGACCCCTTGCTCGGCCCGCTACAAAACAACGGCGACCCGACGCCGACGCACGCACCATTAATTAACAGTCCAGCCCTTGATAAGGGCAACAGCGGGGGGATCCGGCTGGATCAGCGCGGGCGACCTCGTCCCTTCGACATCAGCGGCATCGCGCCCGCTGCCGGTGGCGACAACTCAGACATCGGAGCAGTCGAACTTCAGGCGAGCCTCGTTCGCAATGACGAAAGCATTGGCGTGCCGGGCAGTCTGCGCCAGGTTATTGCAGACGCGCTCGCCGGAGCGGACATCGTGTTTGACCCGGCATTTTTTAATGGCCCGCGCACTATCACCCTGCCCAACGGTGAAATCCTGATCAACAAGAGCCTGACGATCTACGGCCCCGGCGCCAACCTGCTGACGATTGACTCTGGCATCAAACAGAATCGCATTTTCCGCGTCGCTGGTGGTGGGCTGAACGTCAGCATCAGCGGCCTGACAATCAGTGGTGGCAGGGCAGTAGATGTGGGTGGCGGCATTGTCAGCGACAGCAATCTGACACTGACCTCTTGCAGGATTATCAACAATGCAGCAACTGACGGTGGAGGCGGAGTTTATGTCGGTAGCGCAGTGGGAACGTTCACCGATTGTACTTTCTCCGGTAACACGTCGGGCAGCGGCGGCGGTGCGGTTCGACTGATCGGTTCTACCGGGACGTTCTCGTCCTGCACTTTCTCCGGCAATACGTCGGCAAATTACTTTGGGGCGGTCAGTTTTACCGATTCAGGCGGAACGATGACCAATTGCACCATCAGCGGCAATACAACGACTGCCACAGGGTTCGGGAGCGTCGGCCTGTATATCACCAGCGGTATCAAGGTACTGGCGATTTCCAGTTGCACGATCGCGAACAATACTTCCACAAACAACGGTGGCGTTTACGTTGAGGCTTTAGGCGCAGGCGAAGCAGCCGCAACGCTCCAAAACACAATCGTTGCCAACAATACCAACGTCAATATTGGGAGGACGGCAGCCTCAGGCGGCTTCGCCAGTATTGTTTCGCGGGGATATAACCTGACGAACGACGTAACCAATACGTTCCTGAGCCAGGCAACTGACATCGTCAACGCCAATCCGCAACTTGGCCCGCTGCAAAACAACGGCGGCCCGACCCAAACGCGCGCGCTGCTGTTCGGCAGCCCCGCAATTGATAAAGGCTCAAGTTCTGGCGTGGCGACAGACCAGCGCGGCGTGGGTCGTCCAGTGAATGATCCGTTGCTGACGAATGCCGCGGGCGGCGATGGAGCGGACATTGGCGCGTTTGAACGCACGGCCCCCGCCGTGGTTTCGGCGGCCAGCTTCAAGGGGAGCCCATTCGCACAGGAAAGCATTGTGGCGCTTTTCGGTGAAAACCTGACGGGCGGAATTGCTGTTGCCAGCACGGTTCCGTTGCCAAATACGCTGGATAGCACCAGCGTGATGGTCAGTGATTCCGCCGGTACGGGGCGCGTCGCGGGACTGTTCTTTGTTTCGCCGGGGCAGCTCAATTTCCAAATACCGCCCGGAACTACAACTGGCGCGGCGACGGTTTCCGTGGTGCGCAACGGAACTGTTGTGGCTTCGACCAGCGTCACGATTGTCGCAGTCGAACCCGCGCTGTTCACGGCCAACGCCAGCGGAACGGGGACACCGGCGGCAATTCTTTACCGAGTGCGCAATGGCAACCTGACGACCGAATCCGTCGCCACACCGATTGATTTTGGTCCGGCAGGGGATGCTGTCGTGCTGGTGCTGTATGGCGAAGGAATTCGCAAACGAACCAGCCTGTCAGCCGTGACAATGAAAATCGGTGGAATCAGCGTGGCAGCAGAATTTGCCGATGCCGCTCCGGGGTTCATCGGGCTGGATCAGATCAACACGGCTGTTCTGCCGCGAACTCTGGCTGGCAAAGGATTGGTCAACCTGGAACTGACTGTGGATGGAAAACCAGCCAACGTGGTCACGCTTAACTTTAAGTAGCTGAAGTAGGGAGGATTCGTCGCTCCTCAGCCCCAAAGAGGGCGCCCAGTGCATCGCACTGGGCGCGAGTCAAATGATTCTGCAATCCCCAACGGGGCGAAATAGCAAGCCTGCATATTTCGCCCCGTTGGGGCTTTACCCTCGTTATGGTTGGTTACCCAGTGCATCGCCCCGGGCTATTGCATTTCGCCCCGGTGGTGCTGAATAGCGGTGGTCAATCTGCAAAAGCGAATTCATTCAGGTTTAACAACACCCGGCACAAATTCGGCAACCCGTAGGTTTTCGCAAACTGAATGAACTTTGCTCGCTCGGTGGCCGTCGGTGCGCGCCCGAACGCCAGCCAAATCGCGCGCTCAACCTGTCCGGAAGGATCGTTCGGCTTTTCTTTTTCCAAACGCTCAGCGAAATGCCCGGACTGGGAAATCATGAAACCGTTGTTGAGCAATGCCAGCGCTTGCAGCGGCGAAAGGCTTTCGTTGCGTTTGTCCACGCGCTGCGAAGGGTCAGCGCAATCCAGCGCGGTCATCCAGGGCTGCGTTTGTGAACGGACAATGAATCGGTATATAGAACGCCGCCAGGTTTTTGCGTCTTCAGGATTCGCCAATCCGTATTCGTAATGTGGCGAATGTTCTGGACGTTCGACCACAAAATCCTGCCAGCCGGGGCCGCCCATCGTCAGATCAAGCTTTCCTGTCACAGCCAGCACCGCATCACGAACGGCTTCGGCTTCCAGCTTGCGGCGGTTCTGCCGCCAGAGCAGGGAATTGCCGGAATCAAGAGATGCTGGATTCTTGATGTTGGATGTTGGATTTGGTGGTGGCGGATTGCTGGATTGGCGATACGTGGCGCTGGTGACAATCAGTTTGTGGAGTTTCTTGAGTGAACCGCCGTTGTCGCGGAATTCTGCCGCCAGCCAATCCAGTAATTCCGGATGCGAAGGTTTTGCTCCATTGCGGCCAAAATCGTTTGGCGTTGTGACCAGCCCCGCTCCGAAATGATATTGCCAGACGCGGTTGACGATGCTGCGCCAAGTCAGCGGATTGTTTGGATCAGTAATCCAGTGCGCCAGCGCAGCCCGGCGTTCGCCTTCCGGCGCGTCTTTGGCGACGGCAAAGCGCGCAGGTTGAAACGACAACATCGAAAGCGCTCCCGGTGTGACTT
>CAZXHW010000818.1:0-3820 GCA_964639915.1 uncultured Heliomicrobium sp. | reverse complement strand
CTCTTGTTCGTAATCCAATCCCGCCGAAACCAGATGACTCTTCGGCAGAATCAATTCGGTTTGGTACCGCAATCCTTTGCGTTGCTGATGGTTATTAAACGCCGATTGAAAATCGTTAAATGCGAAGGTGGTATCAAGTGGGGTATTCGGCTTCGACAAATCCTGCGCCGCCGGGTCGAAACTGTTGTAGTTGCTTTCCGCAAAGACGAAAGCCAGGCTTTGGTGCCAACGCTTGGTGGTTTGATCGTCTACCTTTGCCGAAGCCACGATGCGGCGACGGCGCGCGCGTTCGTCCGGATCAGGAAAGAGTCTGGCGGTTGTGCCCGGAATGCCAACACTGGAATTTTCGCTACGACCGGTGAAGCGGAACTGCGTGCGCGCAGTCAGCCGATAGCCCAAATTTGCCGAAGCAATGCGGTTCAGATAATCGTCATTGCGATCACGCCCGTCGGTCCTTAGGTGCGTGAAGCTATAGGAATAATCGAATGGCCCGGTCGCGCCTGACAGCCGAGCAAACTGGCGGCTGAAGCCGAAGCTGCCGCCTTCTCCGGAGTATTCAAATTCCGGCACGGACGTCGAACCGCGATGCGTGATGAATTGCAGCACTCCGGCCATTGCATCGGAACCGTAAACAGCGCTTTGCGCGCCGCGAATCAATTCCACACGCGCGGCGTTGTCGGCAGTAAAATCAGCAAAATCGAAAGCTCCGCCCGCGTCATTGACCGGAACACCGTCAATTAAAACTTTCGTGTAATCGGATTCGCCTCCGCGAACGAATAGCGAAGTGGTTCCGCCGCGCCGGGCAGTTTGCGCGACAGTGACTCCTGGCGAAGAGCGCAAGGCATCAAAAATATTCACGCGCTGAGATCGCAACAAGTCCGTTGCGGAAATCACATACGCGCTGGCGGGGCTTTCCCCTGAACGCGATTCCGTTCGCGTTGCCGAAACGATTACCGAATCTTCAATCGCAGAAGCCACCAAGGGAATGGCGATTTGGAATTGCTGACCGGCTGCGACCTGCACCGGCTGCGCGCCGCCTTGCTGGGTCAATCCGTCGGCTTCGACCGAAAGCGTGTAATTTCCTGGCAGTAGATACTCGAACCCAAATTCACCGGCTTCGTTGCTGGTCGTTTCACGCAAGGCGACTTTGCCGCTGAAAAACAGCACCACGCGCGCTCCGCGAATTGCCGCGCCGCGGGAATCCACAACCTTGCCCACTAGTGAACCGCGCGAGCTTTGCGCGAAACTGCCCAAGGCCAATAACACTGTCAAAACGATGATTCCGGATGACTTGAACTTCATTCTAATTCCTTGTTTGTAGTGCCGCCTTCAGGCGGAAACTTATCCTTGTTGAGACATTCCGGCTGAAGCCGGGACAACGAACTTACTTGGGGGACGATTGAAATTGGCAATCGGCGGGGCGGTTGGAGCCTTTACTGTTGCAGGTTGCGAACAGGAAATCAAAGTCGAAAGGGTCAGCCAAACAAGACACGCCGAAACCGCCAATTTGTTCTTCATCTTTTCGCTGCGTTCATCTTTCTACAGTCCACGAAACACGAGGATTGCCGCTAACCGGATGCATATCCACCAATAGCGAAGTCCCAAAGAGTTCGCCAAGCAATTGACTGGTCATCACTTCCGGCGGCGAACCGCACGCAAGCAATTCGCCGTCTTTCAGCAATGCCACGCGGTCGGCGAATTCTGCCGCCAGATTGATTTCGTGCGTAACGACCAACGCGCCGAGCTTGCGCTGCCGCGTCAAGGCTCGAATCAGGTGAAGCAGCGAAACCTGATGCGCGATGTCCGCGTTGGCCGTCGGCTCGTCCAGCAGCAACAGTTTCGCCTGCTGCGCCAAGGCGCGAGCCAGTACAACTCTTTGCCGTTCTCCGCTGGACAGTTCGTTGAAATGCCGGCTGGCAAATTGTGCAGCGTCGGTGTCCGCCAAGGCTTTCATTGCCAGTTCGACATCGCCTGGCGCGTCAAAGCCAATTGCACTGGCGTGCGCAAACCGTCCCGTTAAAACGTATTCCAGCGCCGTCAGCGGAAATCGAAGCTCGCCCGATTGCGCAACCACTGCAATGCGATGCGCCAATTCACGCCTGGAAAAACTGCTGACCGGTTGACCGTCAAACAGCACTTCGCCCGTTGCCGGTTGCAATGCCCCATAAGCCACACTCAGCAAAGTGGACTTCCCTGTGCCGTTTGGCCCAAGCAATGCAACAACTTCTCCGGCTTGAACTTCCAGCGATACGCCGCTTAAAACCGCGCGGCTGTGATAGCCAAAATGAACGTTTTGCAGTGAGAGCATCAGCTTTTGTTCCGCCTTCTAACCAGCAGATAAATGAACACGGGCGCGCCAACCAACGCCGTAATTGCTCCGGTCGGCAGTTCACGCGGAGCGATCACGGTTCGCGCAACTGTGTCCGCCAACAGCACCAACAATGAACCGGCCAATGCGCTGGCGGGAATCACCAATCGGTTGTCCGCGCCGACCGCCAGCCGAACCAAATGCGGAACAACCAGGCCTACGTAACCAATCGCACCGCCCGCCGCCACCGCCGCTCCCGTCACCAGCGAAGCCATCAGATGAACGATCCAGCGCACACGTGAAGTTTCTACGCCAAGCGCAAACGCGTCACGTTCGCCAACCATCATCAAGTTCAAGGCTCGTGATTGCGTCATCAAGGCGATCAGGCAAATGGCGACTGAAACCAAAACGAAAATCAGCCCTTCGTAACTGCCGCTGGAAAGATCGCCCAGCAACCACATTGTGATTTGCCGCAACTTGACGTTGGTGGCCACAGAAGTCATCAGCGCGATCATGGACGCCAAAAACGTCGAAAGCACGACTCCGGCCAACGCCATTCGCGCTGGATCGTCGTCGCGGCGGCCCAGTCTGTACACAATCAATGTCGCAGCCATCGCACCCGCAAAACTGAAAACCGGTTGCGCAAAGGCCAGTTCCGCCGCCAACATGATTGCCAGGATTGAGCCAACTGCCGCTCCGCCCGAAACCCCCAGCACATACGGATCAGCCAGCGGGTTTCTCAGCAAAGCTTGGAACGCCGCTCCGGCCATTGCCAAGGCTGCGCCGACTCCAATCGCTAAGCCAATGCGGGGCAGTCGCAAACTGAACACGATCACATCCTGTTCAAGCGACAGGTCGCTAACGGTTCCGGTCAACTTTGCTGCAATCGCCGACAGAATTTGCCACGCGCCAACGTGTTCGGCGCCAATCGTTAATGAACCCATTGCGCAAACGATTAAGGCTACGCTGAGCACAAACAAAACAATCGCTGTTCGCCGTCTTGTCAGATAGCTTTTGGTCATAGAAACCAATGGAGGGTTCAGGTTTTGTTCTGCCAGTGTTTGTGACTTCACTTTTTCGTCGGATGCAGCCCTTCTGCCAATTGCTCCAATCCATCAACAATGCGCGGCCCCGGACGGTCAGCCCAATCAGGATTGATGCGAACAATTCGATTCGTTTTCAGCGCGGGAGTGACAGCGAAATCCTTTCGCAAGTCTTCTTCTTTCACCAGTTCCGTGCCGTGACTGGCCGGAGCGACGATGACCTGCGGCGCGCGCGCAATCGCCGTTTCGCGCGACAATTGCGGATAAGCCGTTTCTAGATCACCAGTAATGGATTCCCCACCAGCCAGACGAATCAAATCGGTAATGAATGTGGTTCGCCCAACAGTAATCAACGGGGCGGCTTGCAACACATACAGGACTTTTGGTTTGGGCAGGTCCTTAACCCGCGATTCAACGGCATCTATGCGCCTCAACATTTCTGTTTGAAGCTTTCTTCCCTCCGACGCCA
>CAZXHW010000817.1:0-3822 GCA_964639915.1 uncultured Heliomicrobium sp. | reverse complement strand
GACCTTTACGCGCGCGCGGCCGCTTTCAGCCAAGCCATTGCCAACCGTGATGAAACTGTAAGTGTATACGCCCATGATCTTTATGACGTTCTGTTGAAGCCCGCGCAGGAGTCCTTGGTGGGTAAAACACATTTGGTGATTGCTCCGGATGCGATTTCATGGGCTGTGCCGTTTCAGGCGCTGAAATGTGAAAGCGATCGCTACCTGATCGAAGATTTTGCCGTCAGTTACACGCCGTCGCTGACGATTCTGCACACAATGACGAACACCAGATTGGCGGCTCCGGTTGTTAGTCGTCGCACTCCGTTGCTGGAATTGCTTGCGGTCATCAATCCGACGCTTAGCGAAGAGTCGCTGGATCGAATCAAGACTGCGCTGGCGGTCAAGCAACTTGATCCGCTGACGGACAGCGATAAAGAAGTCGCCGAACTTGCAAAGCTCCATGCTCCTTCACAGATCATCTCGCTGACTGGTGCGGACGCTTCCGAAGAGAAAGTGAAATCTGAAATTGGCAAGGCCCGCGTAATTCACTTTGCAACCCGCGGTATTCATCACGAACCCAGTCCGCTGTTTTCTCTGTTGGCGCTTTCGGCAACCTCCGAACCGGCCAATGGGCAAGTAAAAGAAGACGGCTTTCTGGAGCTGCGCGAATTGCTGAAACTCAACTTGAGAGCTGAATTGGTGGTTTTAGAATCCAGCGAATGGGCACAGCCGAAAACTTTGACCAATCGCGCGATGACGGCTTGGACCTGGGCGTGGTTTGTTGCTGGCAGCCAGTCGGTTTTGCTGAGCCAGTGGCGAACAGATTCCGCAGATTTGACAGTGGAGTTTCATCGTCAATTGAAAGGCTCCAGGCAGGCGAAACATGCTATTTGGCGTGCCGCCGTTCAACAATTCCTGAGTCGCCAAGAATTCAAGCATCCTTATTACTGGGCAGGCTTCGACATGTTGGGCAAATGAAATCGCCTGGCCCAAGGAGAGAAGATGAAAAAAATGATCTTTGTTGTATTGGCTATCGCTGCTTTGCTGATTACTTCGGAAACGTTTGCCGGAAACCGGTTTGGGCCGCAAAAGAAAAAGAAAACGCTGGAAAAGAAAGCTCCGCAGGCAGAGCGAGACACGCGTGAAGTAGAGCGTCTGGTCAAAGAAGTCAGAAAAGAACTGGTGACGATTCCGTTCTTTGGAGTTTTTGACTGGCTGGAAGGTATTGTCGAAGCCGATGGTACGGTTCATTTGCGAGGAGAAGTCACTCGCCCGACGATGAAAAAAGATGCCGAACGGCCCATCATGCGGATTGAAGGAGTAGCGAGCGTGGACAACAAAATCGAAGTCTTGCCATTGTCCTCTAATGACGACCGGCTCAGAACCGCTGTGTTCCGAACTTTATTTAATGGCAATTCGCCACTGTTTCGGTACGGTCAGGGGGCGGTACCTTCAATTCACATCATCATCAAAAAGGGACGATTGACACTGAAAGGCGTTGTTTCCAGTAAAGGCGACAGCGACATTGCGAATGTCAGGGCCAACGGCGTTTCAGGCTTGTTTGAAGTCAGGAATGAATTGCAGGTGGAATCTTCCAGCAGGAAATAGACTCAGTTGTTTTTGTTGCGATTTTGAATCCATCGAGATTCCACTTGTAACAACACTACCCCGATCAGAACTGCCACTCCTCCAGCCATTTGCAAGGGCGAGAGCGTCTGGCCAAGCCACAACCACGCAGCCGCGGCAGCAACCACTGGCTCCAGAATCGAAGTCAAGCTGGTGCGGCTTGCTTCCAAATGCTTCAGGCTCGCCAGATAAAAAGCGAATGGTAAAACGGTCGCAACCGCTCCCAGGTAAAAAAAGAACGCCCACATCGAAAGGCCGTAACTAGTCCAGGCGATTTCCCACGGCTGGCGAATGATCAGCCAGATCAACGCCGCCGATAAAAACGCATACGCCATCATCGTGCGTGAATCGTATTGGCGAAGCCCGTGTTTGCCGTACACCGTGTAAAATGCGAAACCGATCCCAGAACCAACCGCGCATAATGAACCCACCCAGGAAACTTGCCCCAGTCCACCGGGCTGTCCAATCAGCATAAGCGCTGCACCAGTCAACGCCATCACTGCCGAAAATACTTTGCCGGCAGTCAGCCGCTCCGTTTTTGAGAGGACGCCGTAAGCCAGCAAAAATACCGGCGCCAGATACTGCAACATCAGCGCGTAGCCAACGCTGACTTTGGTCAACGCCAGGTAATAAAACCCTTGATTGGCGACCAGGCCAATCAAGCCCAGCACTACGAAATAAGGAACATCGGCCAGGCGGATTTTGATTAAGTGTTTTGCCGTCAGCCACAGCCAGGTAAATAAAATCAGCGAAGCAAAGCCAGTGCGGAAAACCAGCAAATCGTCCGGGCGCATTTGCCTGCGACCCAGCAGATAACTGGTAACAACGCCTGAAAATCCCCACAGAGCTGCCGCGCCTGCGGCCAGCAAGTAGCCTTTGGTAGGATGAGGTTCGGTTTGTGTCTGCGAAATGGTTTGTGTGCTCACTTGGATGGAGGTTGAAGAACCGGTAATCACTTTGGTTGAATGTGGATTGGCCAATAAGGACTTGAAGTATCATTGAACTGTAAAAATATCAAAGCCGCTTGTTTGGCGCAGGATTCAATGTTTGCTCCGATGAGAGGTGTGCTACCATTGCAGACACGACCTACAACTCAATCAGTTTTGCTACATGGACTTTAGACAATCAGGCAGTAACAACCAGGGACATCGAAAATGAACGCAGACGCTTTGGGCCAGATCAAACCGATCACAAAAAAAGACCAGATCGTCATTTCTGTTAAAAATGCCATTTTGGCCGGTAAGCTGGAATCCGGCGACCCCATTGTGGAGAACAAAATTGCCCAACAACTGGGAGTTGGAACCCCTCTGGTGCGAGAAGCTTTGATCGAATTGGAGCATCAAGGCTTTGTTCAGAAAGTTCCTTTCAAAGGCACGATTGTCACCAAACTGAGCCGCGAAGATGTGGATAACATTTTTCGCTTGCGCGCTGAGCTGGAGGCTCTGGCGCTGGAATGGGCGAAAGAACACGTAACCGACACTGACATTGAAGAGTTGCGAGTGTTAACGGAAAACATGAAAACGGCGGCGATGGCTTTGGATTTACCCGTATTTTATGAAAATGACCTGGCTTTCCACCGCAAGATTTGGGAATTGGCCGGAAATACGTATCTGGCCGAAGCCCTGGAAAAAGTTGTGGTTCCCTTATTCGCCTTCTTTGTGATGAAAAACGTCCGCGAGCGTGTGAATTACATTGATAGCGCGGCCAAACACGCCTAAATTATTGCAGCGTTGCAAAATAGGAAAGACAAACAGGTTCGCCAGAAGATGAAAGGCTCAGTGGAATTCTGGCAGGACGAAATTCTGAGCCAATTGTTCCCCAGACGAAAACCCTAAACCCACCGCTAACTTTGTTCAGGATAAAAGGAGCATCAAGATGCAAAAGTTTCGATTGTCAGTAATGTTAATGGTATTGCTTTTGTCTTCGCTAAGCAGCGGAGCGCCTGTGCTTGTAGCGGATGGTGATTGGCCCCAATGGCGCGGCGCTAACCGTAATGGCATCTCACCGGAAACCGGACTGTTGAAACAGTGGCCTGCCACTGGGCCAAAAGCGATTTGGTCAGTCTCGGAGTTAGGCGAAGGATTCGGTTCATTGTCACTTATCGGGGATAGGATTTACGTGCAGGGAACTCGCGGCGAAGCCAGTGTGGTTTTCGCTTTGAACCGTGCTGATGGCAAAACAGTCTGGTCAACGGCTTTCGGGCCGAAGGCAAGC
>CAZXHW010000816.1:0-3838 GCA_964639915.1 uncultured Heliomicrobium sp. | reverse complement strand
AATGTCAGGTTCATCCCCGATGACCATTCTCTGCATTACAAGTTACGAAAAAGGACAGGAGTTTATCCGCGAAGCAAAGCGCCAGGGCTGGCATGTGATTCTATTGACCAAAGATGATCTGAAAGACGCTGATTGGCCGCGCGATCACATTGACGAAGTTTTCCTGATGCCCGATCTGACCAACCGCCAGCACATGATCAATGCAGTCAGCTATCTGGCGCGGGCAAATAACATTGACCGAGTGGTGGCGCTGGACGAATTCGACATTGAAATGGCCGCCACCTTGCGCGAACACATGCGCGTGCCGGGAATGGGTGAAACCACCAGCCGGTATTTCCGCGACAAACTGGCGATGCGAATGCGCGCACAGGACAAAGGCATTCGCGTTCCGGAATTTTGCCATGTGCTGAATCACGAAAAACTGCACATTTACACGTTGCGCGTTCCAGCGCCATGGATGCTGAAACCCCGCTCCTCGGCTTCGGCTATCGGCATCATCAAAGTTCATAACCAGGACGAATTGTGGCAAATCATAAACCAGCTCGGCGATGAGCAGTCGAATTACGTGCTGGAACAGTTCGTCCCCGGCGAAGTCTTTCACGTGGATTCCATCGTCGAAGACAAAAAAGTGTTATTCGCCGCCGCCAGCGGATACGGTGCGCCGCCAATGAACGTCGCCCACGACGGCGGCATTTTCACCACACGATTGTTGCCGCGAAAATCCAAAGACGAAAAAGACCTGCAAAAAATCAACAAGGAAGTCATCAAGGATTTGGGTTTGGTGCGCGGCGTGACGCACGCCGAATTCATCAAAGGCAAAGCCGATGGCAAGTTTTACTTTCTGGAAATCGCCGCGCGCGTCGGCGGAGCCAACATCGCCGAAACCGTCGAAGCCGCCACGGGGCTGAACTTGTGGGGCGAATGGGCCAAGGTAGAAACGGCAACAAAAGAACAGCCCTATGAACTGAAAAAACCGAAGGATCTTTATTCGGGCATCATCGCTTCGCTGGCACGGCAGGAATGGCCGGACACATCGGCTTACGACGATCCGGAAATCGTCTGGCGAATGAACAAACATCATCATGCTGGGTTGATTGTCGCGTCCAAAGACCCGGCACGCGTTGAAGAGTTAATCAAATCGTACGTTGAACGTTTTTACCAGGACTTCCACGCCAGCATACCTTTGCCGGATAAACCAACGTCCTAAATAAGGATCGGGTACCGCCTTCAGGCGGCAAAATCCGAATTTGACTTCGAAGAGGAATTGAAATGAAGAAATCGTTGTTGTCACTGCTTCTCATCTATTCGCTACTCATTTCCGCTCCGCTTGGCGCATTGAGCCAAAATCCGGCTGCCCAACAACCGGCTCAGCAGGTTTCCATCAGTTCCGCCGAAGTCTTGCTGGACGTAGTCGTCAAAGACAAAAAAGGCAAATTCATTAAAGAATTGTCTAAAAACGACCTGGAAATTTTCGAAGATGGCGCAAGACAGCAAATTGAATCGTTCCGGATCGTCACGCGTGCATCGGCTGGCAAAATCGAGCCGGAAAAAACGGACAAGAAAGAAACTGCTCCCGCCACAGCGCCAGCTCCATCTGCCAATGCGATCAAGCTGGCTTCAGGCGAAAACGACATTGGAGTCAGCGCCATCGCTCTGGTTTTCGACCGGTTGTCGAACGATGCACGCAGACGAGCGCACGATTCGGCCATGACGTACGTAGGCGAAGGGACTCGGCCAAACGATTTCATGGGTGTCTTCACCATTGACCTGTCGCTACGCGTTTTGCAGAACTACACCACCGACAACCAATTGATTCGCGCTGGCATTGATAAAGCCGGATCAAGTTCTTCGGCATCGTTCGTGTCCCGCGCCGAAGAAGCTCGCAGCCAGAACACGCGCATTGAGCAGTTGCAAAAACAGGCCGCCAGCGCGGCAGCGAGCGCATCAAGCGGAGGCGGCGCGTCGGCAGCCGCAGCCGGGTCCGCTGCAGGTGCAGCAGACGTTGATCGTCAGTTCGCTGAAATGACCCGGCGAACGCTGGAAACGTTTGAAGTTTTGGAACGGGACCAGCAGGGTTATGCCACTTCCAATGGCTTGCTGGCCGTGGTTAATTCCATGCGGAACTTGCCCGGGCGCAAAGCCGTCGTTTTCTTTTCCGAAGGGCTGGCGATTCCGCCCAATGTCGTTGCTCACTTCCGCTCCGTCATCAATCAAGCCAACAAGCTGAACGTCAGCATTTACGCGATTGATTCTGCTGGCTTGCGTGCAACGAACCCGAACAACGAAACCCGCGACGAAATCAACGCTCTGGGACGCCGCCGAGTTGACGCCGATCCTTCGCGCCCGGAACTCGGCAGACCCATGACGGCAATGCTGGAACGCAACGAAGACTTAATTACGCTGAATCCGCAAAGCGGCCTGACACAGTTGGCCACAGAAACCGGCGGCGCATTCATCGGCGACACCAATAACGTGGGCATGCGGTTGCGCCAGGTGGACGAAGACCTGCACACGTATTACCTGGTTAGCTATGTGCCAACCAATCAGAACATTGATGGCAAATTCCGACAGATTTCGGTCAAACCCAAAAACAACGACTGGGAAGTGCAAACGCGCAAAGGCTATTTTGCCGTCAACGCTACGGGGTACGTGCCGATGCTGTTTTACGAATCGTCCGCATTGGCTGCGTTGAACAATCCCAAACTGACGAATGCGTTTTCAATCCGCATGCAAGGGTTCGGTTTTCCTGATGCCGCACGCCAGCTTCACACTGTGATTGAAGCATCCATCCCGGCCAATGTATTCACCTTTGTTGAAAACCGCGAAAAGAAAACGTTCAGCACAGATTTTACAATCCTGGCGCTGATCAAAGACCAATCGAAACAAGTCGTCGCCAAACTCAGCCGCCAATACGTCCTGACAGGCGCGCTGGACAAATTGAACGCAACCCGAAACGGGCAGGTGCTGTTTTATCGCGAAGCCGAATTGCCGCCTGGCTTGTACGAGATCGAAACCGTCGCACACGATGCGCCCAGCGGCAAAGCCAGCGTCAAACGTTCGCTCATCGAAATCGCTGATCCCGACGAAAGCACTTTGCGACTCAGCACCGTCAGCCTGATTCAACGCGCCGAACCGATTCCTGCCGGTCAAAAAAGCGACAGCGTGTTCCAGGTGGGCGACGTAATGATTTATCCGAACCTCGGCGAAGCCTTCAAAAAATCCGAAACCAAACAGGTCGGCTTTTTCTTTGTCGTGTATCCGGCAAAAGGAAACAAAGTAAATCCCGAATTTACCCTGCAACTTCGACAAGGCTCGAGCACGGTCGCTGACATTCCCTTGAAGCTTTCTGCTCCCGACGCGCAAGGCCGCATCGCCTATGCCAGCGCACTGCCAATTGAAAGCCTGAATCCGGGAACCTATTTCCTGAAAGTTGCAGTCAAAGACGGAAGCAATTCCGTCAGCCGTGCGACGCAATTCACGATTGAACCATAATCGGAGAAACTCATGCCAATCCCCTACGAAGCCATCGCCGATGCGTTACAAGAAGGTACAGTCGTGCCTTTTCTGGGCGCAGGCGTCAATTTTGGACACCGCCCAACGGGCGACGAGTGGAAAACTGGATCGCCTTTTCTGCCCAGCGGAGCAGAGCTTTCACGCTATCTGGCCAAAAAGAGCGCTTTCCCACTAGAAGAAGATTATCACCGCACCGACTTGGCAAAAGTATCTTCCTTCTTCGAAGAGAATGTTGGGCGAGGAACTTTGCGTAAAGAAATGCGCAAAATTTTTGCATCTGAAACATCTGGGAGTTATCCAACCTGCACTATTCACGATTACTTAG
>CAZXHW010000815.1:0-3842 GCA_964639915.1 uncultured Heliomicrobium sp. | reverse complement strand
AAATCTCAAATATCCGAATGTTATGTCAATAAACCGTAAGTCTTGGAACAGGGATTCACCATCAATGAACCTCCTGCCCCGCACAAAACCGAAAGCGGCAGCGAACTGCTTCGGCTGAGCCTGAAAGTGACCGGCGATTTGCGCGCAGAGGTGACAGAAAATCAGCAAGCCGTGATTTTGAAAGATCGCAACGGACGTTCGGCGCTCAGTTACGACAAGCTGGCGGCATGGGACGCTAATGGCAAACCACTGACTACCACGATGAGCGTCAGCGGACAGGAAATTACCCTGGAAGTGGACGACCACGATGCGCACTACCCTGTGACGATTGATCCGATGATTTCCCTGCAAACCAAGCTGACGGCTGCCGACGGCGCAGCGCAGGACAAACTGGGCACATCGGTTTCCATGAAAGGCAACTCAGTTGTTGCTGGCGCTCCGGGCGACAATTCCGGCAAAGGCGCGGCGTATGTTTTTGCCGGAAGCGGCGCTTCGTGGACGCAAGCAAAGTTGACAGCTCCCGATGGTTCAACGGGCGACACCTTTGGCTGGTCTGTGGCGATTGATGGCACAACAGCAGTGGTCGGCGCGCCTTTCGATGATTCTCAGCGCGGATCGGCGTATGTCTTCGTTTATGCCAATGGACTATGGAGCTATCAGACCCGATTGAACGCCAGCGACAGTTCGGTCGGCGACGGTGACCGGTTTGGTTGGTCGGTTTCGCTGAGCGGCAACTCCGTCATCGTCGGCGCTTATCAAGACGACGGCAACGCCGGTCAGGATCAAGGCGCAGCGTATGTTTTTGTCCGCACTGGTTCTATCTGGACGCAGCAGCAAAAACTGGTTTCAAATGACGCTGCCGCCGGAGACCTGTTCGGCCACGCAGTGGCAATCAATGGCGACACGGCTGTGGTTACGGCGGATCAAGACGACGTCAACAACAACATCAATCAAGGCTCGGCTTACGTTTTCAAACGCAACGGGGCGACCTGGACTCAGCAGCAGAAACTTACAGCGGCTAGCAGCGAAGCCAATGACCGTTTCGGTTCGTCTGTGGCGGTCAGCGGAACCACGATCATCGTCGGTTGTGCGGCCGACGACGTTGGCAACAAACAGGACCAGGGTTCGGCTCATGTTTTCGTGCATAACGGCTCGACCTGGTTTCAACAATGGGCGCTGACGGCGACCGACGGCGCGGCCAACGATTATTTCGGCGCTTCAGTAGATGTGAGCGGCGACATTGCTGTCGTCGGAGCTTACGGCAAAAACAATTTCCAGGGTGCGGCGTATGCCTTTGCGCGCAATGGCGCGGCTTGGAGCCAGCAGGACCCGCTTTCTCCGGGCGATGGCGCAGCAGGTGATTTCTTTGGCGGCTCGGTTTCCGTGGATGGCAACACCATGGTCAGTGGCGCTTCCGTCGGCGGCAATATCAATCAAGGCGCGGCTTATATTTTCGCTGTTTGCGGCGACATTGGCCAGTTACAGAAAATTGCGGGAAATGGTTTTCCGGCTGCCGCTGAAGGGTTTGGCGGTTCAATGGCCATCAGCGGTGACACCGCCGTGATTGGAGCAAGCAACTGGCAAAACAACACAGGCATTGTGCGTATTTACACGCGTATGGCGGATAACACCTGGAATTATTCGCAAAGTATCAGCGCATCGGATGGCAGTCCGATGGATTACTTTGGCACCTCAATAGCGATTGACGGAAACATTCTGGTAGTTGGGGTTCCCTATGACGATCACCCAGGAATAACCGATGGCGGTTCAATCTACGTTTACATTCGTAGCGGCAATACCTGGAGCCTGGATAACAAGCTTGTTTTCGTTGAGGCTCTAAGCAATGACTATTTTGGGAGCTCGGTAGCGATCAGCGGGAATACGATTCTGGTGGGAGCTTCCGGTGATGATGTCGGGCAAGCCGCGAATCAAGGTTCGGTTTATGTCCTTGTGCGCGGCGTCAACGGACTGTGGAGTCAGCAAGGCAGCAAGTTAACAGGGATTAGCAGCCAGGCTGACGATGCCTTTGGTGCAAGTGTGGCATTGGATGGCGATACAGCTCTGGTTGGCGCTCCCGGAAGGGACATTTCCGGAATGAGTGGCAGAGGCTCGGCCTATGTTTTTACAAGAGCCAATGGAACCTGGTCACAATCTCAGGAACTTCTGGCGTCCGATGGCGCGGCTGGTTATAACTTTGGTTCGGAAGTCGCGTTGAATGGCAATACGGCTGTCATCGGCGCTCCGGCATATAACAACGGTAACTTATCCGGGTGCGCGGCTTATGTCTTTGCTTTTAACGGAGCGACCTGGGCACAGCAACAAAAACTGAAGGCTCCTGCCCCCGTCGAATACGACAGATTTGGCAGTTCGGTGGCGGTCGTTGGAGACAAAATCGTGATTGGCGCTCTTTACGCCACTAACAACGGCGCCGCGTATCTGTATCAGAACCAATCTGGCGCATGGAATTTGCAAAAGAAGTTGGTCGCTTCCGATGGAGCAAATTTGGATTATTTCGGGGCTTCAGTTGGGATCCACGGCGATAGCGTGCTGGTGGGAGCGCCACAGGATGACATCGGCAATGTGGTAGACCGAGGTTCAGTCTATGTTTTCGGCTGTGTCAGTTGCCCGGCGATTTCGATCACACCGGCGACGCTACCCAACGGTTCCGTTGGCAACGCCTACAACCTGACGCTGACCGCCAGCGGAGGTTCGGGGAATTATCAGTTCTCCCTTTCCGGTGGGAACATGCCTTCGGGTTTGACGCTGGCCCAGAATGGCCACATTTCTGGCACGGCCACGGCTTCGGGAACCTACAGCTTCACAGTGACAGCGACGACGCCTGAACTTTGCAGCGGCAGCAAAAACTACACTGTCACCATCAATGGCAGTTGCCCTAGCTTCACGTTAAATCCGGCGACACTGCCGACGGGAATGGTTGGCGCGGTTTACAACCAAACCGTGCAACCGACCGGCGGAACCGCGCCTTACCTGTTTAACCTCGGCGGCACGTTGCCTCCCGGAGTTCAGTTGAACTCTCAAACCGGAACGCTTCTTGGCTTGGCCACAACAGCGGGCACATTCAATTTCACAATTACGGCAATTGACATCAACTTTTGCCAGGGATCGAAAGCCTACTCGGTAACGATCAATTCAGGCGGAGGCATCAGCGCAAACAACTTGCAGTTTTATCCATTGGCGCATCCGGTAAGGTTGCTTGATACCAGAGCCGGCTTTACGGGCTGCGATGCTCCGGCGGCCAAGATTGCGGGCAACACTTCGCGGACGCAAACGGCTGCGGGCAGGACTTGCGATGGCTTGGCGATTCCCGCGAACGCGGCGGCTTTGGTCGGGAATGCCACCAGCGTTCAATCCGGCGGAGGTTATTTCACGCTTTATCCCAGTGACATTGCCAAGCCCAATTCGGCGAATTCCAACTTTGCCGCGAATCAGATTTTGAACAGTTTGTTTACTGTTCGGCTTGGAGCCAATGACGGTGCGTTCAAAATCTTTGTCTCGACAGACACGGATATTGTCGTAGACATCACGGGCTATTACGCGCCGCCTTCGGGAAGCGGCTTGTATTTTCATCCCGTGCCGAAACCTGTGCGCTTGCTCGACACCCGTCCGGGAGCTTCCGCTTGCTTTACGCCAGGCGCGGCTCTGCAAGGCGACACAGTAAGGACGCAGCTTGGCACGACGACCTGCGACAGCGTATTGATTCCAGCGGGAGCCCAAGCTTTGACAGGCAACGCGACGACCGTCAGTCCGCAAGCTAACGGTTTCTTGACGCTCTATCCGGCTGACGCTGCACGCCCGCTGATCGCCAGCGCCAACTTCCAACC
>CAZXHW010000814.1:0-3845 GCA_964639915.1 uncultured Heliomicrobium sp. | reverse complement strand
AGCTACGATTTGAACTACCGCGAATCTTTGTGGAAAGGAATCGGCGGTCACGACAAAGCGCGAGAAGTGAATCGCTCGCTGGCTTCCCTGGTGGATGTGATGATCGGCAACGAAGAAGATTTCACGGCAGCGCTGGGCTTTGAAGTTGAAGGAGTGGACGAGCATTTATCAGAGCTGGATCCAAGCAATTTCAAGAAGATGATTGAACAGTCTGTCGGTGAATATCCAAATTTCAAAATCGTAGCGACGACGCTGCGGAACGCCAAGACAGCTTCGATCAATGATTGGGGAGCAATCTGTTATTTCGACGGCGATTTTTATCAAGCCCAATTACGCGAAAACCTGGAAATTTACGATCGCGTTGGCGGTGGTGATTCGTTCGCGTCAGGTTTGATTTATGGCTTTCTGACCGAGCAAGGACCGCAGCGAGCGGTTGAATACGGTGCCGCTCACGGTGCATTGGCAATGACAACGCCGGGCGATACTTCAATGGCGACCCTGGCTGAAGTAGAAAAGGTAATGAAAGGCGGTGGCGCTCGCGTAGCCAGATAGGCTTTATTTGTAATGCGCTCATGAAAAAAGGCCGGTCATTGACCGGCCTTAAATCTTTTGAGGATGCAACAAACGAAATTAGCAGTTCGGTGGGAACACCGGAATCCGCATCGTTGCGTTCGGAGCCAATCTCAGGATGTGCAGGTTGTGTCCCTGGTTGAATGCCGTCGGCGAAGCAGAAGCTGCTGGATTAAAGTTAATCGCAGCACCCAGCAGTGGAGCGCCAGAGTAATTGTAAATCTTCATCCAGCCTGTACGGCCGCTTGGAACCACGTTGGTGAAACGCGGCGCTGTGCGCGGAGTCGTGTTGTTAATGCTGAATTTAACTTGGCACTGGCTGCTGCTGAACGTGTAGCTATAAGCGTTCTCAGCGTCGTTATACATAATGCCTGCAATTGAGCCCAGCGGGTTAGCGCCAATGCCCATATTGCCAGACGGATTGATCAGGACAAGCATCGTATCATTGCCATCAACGCGGCTGGCAATGTTGTCAATCG
This sequence comes from uncultured Heliomicrobium sp., assembly GCA_964639915.1. Taxonomy (GTDB): domain Bacteria; phylum Acidobacteriota; class Blastocatellia; order RBC074; family RBC074; genus RBC074. The sequence goes on along the minus strand of CAZXHW010000814.1, from coordinate 2,796 downwards.
CCACCGTTTGCGGCAATTGATCATACTGAACGCCATTGAAATTCAATGAGATGTCGGTCGTCGTCGCATCACAGAATGGAACGGTTGCCGCAGCAGCCGCCACAGCGCCCAGATTCGCTTCATGTCCGGTTGAGAACTTGACGTATTCATCACCGATCAAATTGTTAAAGACAATTGGGCAACCATTGTTGTCAATGGCAACCACAACGATGTATCCCATAGTTCCGGGATCCAATTCGGAAGCGGTTAAACTGACCGTCTGACGACGGGTCAGGCACATTACACTGTCCGCAGGACTGCACGAAGCGCCGTCAATAAAGAACAGGTGAATGGCCACATCTCTGGAATCTGATGTATTGGTAATGTTGATACGTGTATTTTCAGTAGCCGCGCTGGTTGCGCTTGAAGTGTAAACATTATAGATCAAAACCGAGCCAGCCTTTTGATCGCCCACAACTCCATCCACCGGAAACACGATACCAGGATCGGCTGCCAATGAATTCATGGCCATCATGGTGAGAAAGGCCAGAGCCATCAATAATGAGGTGAAACAGCGTGAGGTTCGCATTGTGTACATACTCCTTTTACAACAATTGTGTCCGACAATTGGTTTGATTATCAATTCTTATGCCAGTTATAAAGCTTCACTGATTTTCGGGGTTCAGTTTCAAAGCCGATGAATAGTTTTCTGCGGAGGGCACCAATGAAAACCTGTGGGCGTATGCGCCTAATAGGCGAGCAGGTCAATCATTCCGATTTTCTTTTCAATCCGTTCGATTGATTGGTTCGAGATGATTTCTCAAGTCAGGCCTAATGATGTAATTACCAGTGAGATCGGTTGGCCAGCTTGATTATTAAACTGCGGCGTTTGTTAGGGGCTACCGCAAGGTCGGCTCAATAGAGTAAGCAGTTTCTCAACACTGCTTGACGGGGTTGGGCAAAGTGTTAAACGAGGCGTGGTATAGAGCTGCAAGAAACTCAATGATTGCTCTCTCTGTGAGGTGAGCCGATCACTCGTGCGGCAGTCTAAGCGAGGCCCCCTATGCTGTCAACAGATTATTGCCTTCTGACAGGCAGATTAATCATTCTAGCGATTAGAGTTGCTGTCATTCTCAACTTCGTCATCTACAGGCGACACGGGGTGACAAATGAATGCAACCTATTGACGTCATAACCCACATTAATGCCCCTGACAGCTTGCTAGAATTTTCCATTTCAAGTGAAATGCTGATCGCGTTGTAATTCCTTCAACAAAATTTTCAACACGTATACGGAGACAATTTCATGAAACGAAGCTTCGCTCTGTTGCTCTGCTTTGCTGCCGCTTTGTTTTGCGGAAAAACTTTATTTGCCCAAAACGCTAATGATGCAATTTCGGCCCGCGCCAAGAAGATTCATTTCTCGTCACTGATTCTCGACACGCACATTGATGTCACCCCAAAGTTACAAACTGACTGGAAATTTGATGAGCTCCATTCTGTTGGCCATCTTGATCTGCCGCGTATGAAAGAAGGCGGTTTAAACGGATTGTTCTTTTCCATTTATATGTCCGGCAACATCACTGGCCCTAGAGCGGTCAACGACGCTTTGCAGCGAATCGCGGCGGTTCACAAACTTGCAGAAGACATGCCGGACAAGATTATGCTCTGCCGAACAGCGGCGGATGTTCGCCTGGCTCATAAACAAGGCAAAGTTGCCGGATTGATGGGAATGGAAGGCGGTCACATGATCAACAATAGCCTTCCTGTGCTGAGAATGTATGCCGAACTCGGTGTGCGGTATTTGACGTTAACACACTCAGTCAACACTGACTGGGCAGATTCTTCAGGGGATCAACCAAAGCACAATGGCCTAACTGACTTTGGCAAAGATGTCGTGCGCGAGTTGAACAAGCTGGGGGTGATGGTGGATGTTTCCCACGTAGCCGATAAAACGTTTTGGGATGCCTTGGAAATCAGCAAAGCGCCAATGATTGCGTCACATTCCTCCTGCCGAGCGATCAGCGGCCATCCGCGAAATATGACTGACGAAATGATTAAAGCGCTGGCGGCAAAAGGTGGAGTCATTCAAATCAATTACCTGGACAGTTTTATTGATCCGGATTTGTACGCTTATTCGCAAAAAACGCAGGCTGCTCGGCGAGAGCTGACACAGAAATATCAAAACGAGCCGCGCGAAACTGTCTTTTCCAAAATCCGTGAGGAACTTGCCGCGCAATTCGGCGCTCCTCCAAAAGTCAGTTGGGAACGAATCGTCGAACACATTGATCATGCGGTGAAATTGGTCGGAGCAGACCACGTTGGACTAGGTTCGGATTTTGATGGAGGCTCTATGCCGGTCGGAATGGAAGATTGCACCAAACTCCCGCAAATAACTGAAGCTTTGCTGCGGAAGGGTTATAAGGAGTCGGATATTCGAAAGATTTTGGGATTAAATACTGTGCGCCTGCTGGCAGACGTTGAGCGAGTATCAAAGCAATTACGGAAGGGCAAATGAGAGCTTAAAAAGGCAGGATTCAGGAAGATTGCTTCAGACTCGTTATAAAGAAGTTTCCGGGCCTTCTAGTGCTAACTTCCCAAATCCTGCTTCTTTCCAGCTTTCCAGATTCAAGTTAAAAAATCCGTGTAACGACTAATGCGGTTGCCAGATAACCAACTGCTTCCAGCAGCCCCGCGCCGACGTTTTGATCCTGGGCAATTTCGTGGTCCAGTCTGCCGCCTCGAAAACTAAATCCTGCGCCAAGCAACAGCATCTGCACAATAATCTGCCTCACCGGATAAAGAATCAGCACCACCA